>JBNKOQ010000001.1:0-38804 GCA_050294735.1 Roseibium sp.
CGTTTCGCGTGCGGATCAGCCAAAAATAATCAATAGTTGTAGTAACTTACATATGCACCACTGAAAAATCATGGTTTATGCAACGGGTAGATTAAGAATAAATACCTGGATCTTCTTGAAGCGCTTCGAGTGCGACTTTGTAATCAGGATAGGCAAAGCTGAAGCCAAGCTCCGACTTCAGGCGTTTATTCGAGACGCGCTTGTTTTCACCATAAAAAGACCGTGCCATTGGTGACAGGTCGGCCGTTTCAAAAGGAATTTCCGGGGGAGGAGCTACCTTCATAAGTGCGGCGGCATAAGCGACCACGTCCTGCGGCGGTGCAGGCATGTCATCGGTTACGTTGTAGATGCGCGTAGTCGGCGTCCGTTTGGCAAGGTCCACAGCCCGGGCGATGTCGGTCACATGAATCCGGTTGAAGACCTGGCCCGGTTTAATCAGCCGGCGGGCTTTGCCCTTTCTTAATGTCTCGAACGCATTTCGCCCGGGGCCGTAGATGCCGGACAGCCGGAAAATCTGCACAGGCAGGTCATGCGCTGCCGCAAAATCCAGCCAGGCTTGTTCTGCCGCAACCCTTTGTACAGAGCGCTTTGAGACAGGCTTGCAAGGCGTGTCCTCGTCAACCCAGGCACCGTCATGATTGCCATAAACCCCAACCGTCGAGAGATAGCCGATCCAGCTTGGGCTGCCAGCGGCGATATCAGCACCATGTGCCAGAAGCACTGGGTCACCGGTTTCATTTGGTGCGATGGAAATCAATACGTGGGTGGCTTGGCCGAGGGCTTCTGCAATGCGGTCACCGGGTTTCGTTCCATCGAACAAAAAAGCATTGATGCCTTCCTGACACAGCTGATCGGCCTTTTCAGGAGAACGGGTCGTACCGCCTATCCATTCAAACTGATCACGTACCAGATCGATAAATGCCTTGGAGCTGTAACCGATACCGAAAACGAACAAGCGCATGCGTTGGCCTCAAAGGTCTAGGTGTTTGCGGCGGATCTCGTAGAGCGCTATGCCCGTTGCGACAGCCAGATTAAGGCTGTCGGCCTCACCCACTTGGGGGATGCGGATAATGGTCTCGCAGGCTTCGACTACATCGTCCTCAAGTCCCTGTTGTTCATTTCCCATGACCAGCAGGACAGGTTCGCTGTAGTCCGGTGTCCGGAAGTCGACCGAGCCTTTGAGGTGGGTCGCCGCAACAGAGCCGGGCCAGTTTTGCGCCAGCTGTTTGAAGCGCTCCTTGGTCGTCTTGAGGATCGGGACATGGAACAGGGAGCCCATTGTGGCTCTTACCGTCTCGACCGCGAAGGGATCGGTGCAGTCACCGATCAGAAGCACGCCGCTGGCACCGACGGCATCGGCGGTCCGGATGATCGTGCCAAGGTTGCCCGGATCGCGGACGCGGTCGAGCGCAACCCACACGGTGGATATCGCTGGATCGATATCTTCTATCGCGGACAGCTTTTGCTCGTAGACCCCGACAACCATCTGCGGGTTGTCCTTGCGGGTCATTGCGGACATGACGGCTGTGTTGACCTCAAGGATCAAGGCGCCACGGGCCTTGGCCGTTGCCGCGGCTTTCTGTGCAACAGGGTTTTCCCGCGCCTCTGGCCCGAGAGCCAGATAACGGACAGTCCATCCGGCTTCCAGCGCATCGGTCGCCAGTTTTAAGCCTTCGGCGACAAACAGTCCGGACTGGGTGCGGTGCTTGCGTTGGGAAACGAGACCCTTGATTTCCTTGACGATGGGATTTGAGTGGCTGGTGATCTGTTTCACCGCACCCATCCGCTGCGATTTGCCTTTGTCGCTCATCGGCTGCTCCAGCGGGAAAACAAGGAGGTGGAAAGAGCCCGTTTGCCAGCTTCCTCACGAATGACGAGTTCACCGGACTCCAGAAGGCCGCCTTGTGCGGCGAGTGTTTCCGCCATGAGCTCGTGAATGGAAACGAAGCTCGACCGGATGGCATAGGCTGTGAGGATCATGAACAAGGCATCTTTTGATAAGAGCTTTTGCAGATCGCTCAGCATACCCGGCAGGCTTGTATAGAGATCCCAGACCTCGCCCTTGGGGCCGCGGCCATATTTGGGAGGATCCAGGATGATCCCATCATACGTGTTGCCGCGCCGGACCTCGCGCGCCACGAATTTCGAGGCATCCTCGCAAATCCATCGGATTGGCAGATCCTGCAGCCCGGACAGTTCCTGGTTTTCCCGTGCGTAAGCGATGGCTTTCTTGGAGGCATCCACGTGAGTGACATGCGCGCCGTCGGCCGCGGGCAGCAGCGAGGCGAGGCCGGTGTAGCCAAAGAGATTGAGGATCTTGAGCTGTTTGTCCGGTTTGCTGGCCGCATCGGCACGGATTTTCTTGCTCACCCAGTCCCAATGAGCGGCCTGTTCCGGGAACACACCCACATGGCGAAAAGACATGAACCTGCCGACGTACCGAACCGGGCCGTAGGACATGTTCCAGGTTTCGGCGACATTGCCGGAGAATTTCCAGCGGCCGGGGCCTTCTTCATCTGTGTCGCCGGTGAACACCGCGTTTGCCCGCTCCCAGACACCAGGCTTCAGACACGGAGATCCCATGGCCTGAGGCTCGGGGCGGACGATCGTATGCTGACCATAACGTTCCAGCTTTCGGCCATGGCCCATGTCGAGAAGGCGGTAATCCTTCCAGCCCGGGGTTTCGAGAATTACCGGCCAGCTTTGCTCCGGCCGTTGTCCAGGAGACGCGAAAATCTGTTTCGGCGGCTGATCAGACACGTCAATCTCACAAGTGTTGTGGTTCGAGTTGTGACAGGCATTAGGCTTACCGCCGGGCTGGGTCAATCGTATGTATCGATGTTTTGACGCAAAGCGTCCATACTTGGATCAGGTTGAGCCTCTGTGAGCGTTTATCCGCAAGGCATCGGACTAAAGTGAAGAAGAGCGCGGTGAGATGATCGGACCTGCGCAATTCGGTGTCTTGAAATTGGCGCTTCGGGCAAAGGGAGACAAATATTTTGACAAATCTCCGGTGTTTTGGTCGAGTTAACTTAAGAGCAGGTTCAAAATCTGCCTGAGGGGAGGAGTAGCTGATGCATTCGGCGGATATTACTTTATCTCACGTCGAGAGGGTCGCGGCGATGGTGGAGAACAGCGTCCACGCCGCAACATCGACAGTCGCAGCCTCTTGGCGCCGGTCGATGATTTATCATGGGCTTGATCCGGCTGCGCGCTTTGATACCCGGCGCTTGTCATCCCCCGAACTGGCGATTGCACGCGAGCAAAGCGGGTCTCTGCTGGAGATAGCCAGACCAAGTCTGCAGCGGCTGTTTCAAACGGCGGGCGGTGCGGGATGCTGTGTTGCTCTGACCGACGCTGAAGGTTTGATCCTTGAAACCAATAGCCATCCAGCTGACCAAGGTGATTTTGACCAATGGGGACTGACGGAAGGGGCACTTTGGAATGAGGCCAGCGAAGGGACGAATGGCATAGGCACCTGCCTCGCGGAAAAGAGACCGGTGGTGATTTTCCAGAATCAGCATTTCCGGGCCAGAAATATTGCCATGAGCTGCATGGGAGCTCCGATTTATGATGCTTTCGGGCAATTAACCGCGGTGCTGGATGTGTCAAATTGCCGGAGTGATCTGACCCAATCATTTGCGCAGGTCCTGGGGGCTGTCGTGACCGAAAGCGCAAGGTCGGTCGAAAGTGATCTTTTCCGGGCGGCTTTCCCGGGAAAGCACATCGTGGTGGCCGAGGGGCATGGGGCCGGCGGCGTCTCATTGTTGGCTGTGGATGAAGACGATGTTGTCGTGGGCGCAACTCGGTTGGCGCGCAAAAATCATGGAATTACAGATCAGACCCTCGGTGAGCTGCCTTGCTTGAGTCAGCTTTTGCGGGGCATTCCAGATGGCGCACGCGATCTTGGGCGGGCGGAGAAAACAGAACTTCGCCGGGCTTTGATGCGGCGGAGAGGTAACGTCTCGGCCGCTGCGCGCGATTTGGGTATCAGCAGGGCGACTATGTATCGTAGGATAAACCAGCATGGCCTCTTGCCGGTGCAGAACTAGGTGATGAGATCAAGCGCCTGGACGGGGCTGTCTCATATATGAGACACAATTCGGCAAGGTCAGGCATTCCGGTTTTGCTTTGTTGAACCTGCTGGTGCAAACTGAACGTTGTTGTAAGATCGCTGGAAACGAGGCTTTGGGAGGAGCTGAGTGAAGACGGAGAGGCACGCAGTGACTTGCGGCAGGCGTTACGCCTCAGGCTTGTTGACAACTGTTGGGAGGCTGGTTGGCGGCAGGCGCCAGATTTTTCAATCTAAGTCACTGCTGTTTTTGCTTTTTCTAAAATATCTTTCCAAATCCGGCTTGCAAGACTTTCAAGGGTTCTCCACTCTTGCCCAATGGGCCGGAACGCATATTTCTGGCATGGGGCAGATAAAGCGAAAGGTTCCCACACAATGGACATGAGTGGTGAGTACAGGATTGAGGCGCCGCGTGAGGTTGTCTGGAAGGCTCTGAACGATCCTGCAATTCTGAAGGAATGCATCCCTGGGTGCGAAGAACTGGAGATGACCGGGGAGACGGAAATGACCGCCGCGGTCACGTCCAAGATCGGCCCGGTGAAAGCCAAGTTCAAAGGCTCGGTTACGCTTGAGAATATCAATCCGCCCGAAAGCTACACCATCGTTGGTGAAGGCAAGGGCGGGGTTGCCGGTTTCGCAAAGGGCGGTGCGGATGTGCATCTGGCCGAAGACGGGGCGGCGACCATTTTGACCTATACGGCGAAAGCGCAGGTCGGGGGTAAGCTGGCGCAGTTGGGGAGCCGCCTGATCGACTCCACCGCGCGCAAGATGGCAGATGAGTTTTTTGGTAAGTTTTCGGCTGTTGTCACGGAACAGGCTGGCGCCGAAGAGCTGGACCAAGGCGTTATGGAGGAAGCCAAGACAATCGCCATGGAAGATGCTCCTGCTCACATTGCGGAAGCAGTCGGAGATGTAGAACATGCGATTGAAGATAGCCTGCACGATGCAGAAGAAAAGGTTGAAGTGGCTGCCGGCAAAGGTGTGTTTGGTGGCCCTATGGTCTGGGGGCTTATCGCCCTCGGGGCAGTGATTGTTATTCTGGCCGTTCTGAACTGATTTTCAGAGCAGCGATGATGTATTGACCTGCGCCTCGGGCCGGGGAGCAGGACGGAATTTGAGGGAGAGAACTATGACGACAGTGTCCATGACATTGAACGGCAAGAAAGTCTCGGCTGCTGCTGAAGACCGGACCTTGCTGGTTCACTACATCCGGGAGGTTCAGGGCCTGACCGGTACCCACGTTGGCTGCGATACCTCGCAATGCGGGGCCTGTGTTGTCCATGTGAATGGCAAGGCCGTGAAATCCTGCACGATGCTGGCAGCGCAAGCCGACGGCGCCGAAGTGTTGACAGTGGAAGGTGTGGCGAACGGTCCCGAGTTGCATCCGGTCCAGGCTGCGTTTCGTGAGCACCATGGTCTTCAGTGCGGTTTTTGCACTCCGGGCATGATCATGACCGCCATCGACATGATCGACCGTCATGGCGCCAATCTGGATGAAAAGACCATCCGTCATGAACTTGAAGGCAACATCTGCCGTTGCACGGGCTATCACAATATCGTCAAGGCAATTAAGGCGGCAGCCGACCAGATGGCGGCGATGAAAACTGCAGCTGAATAGGCGGAACGACCACCGCCGCGAAAGATTATTCTTGAGGGAACACCTGCTGTTTTGGGAGAGACGCCATGGGAGTTGAAGGTATTGGGGCACGCGCCCTGCGTAAGGAAGACAAGCGGTTCATAACTGGCAAAGGCCGCTATACGGACGATATGGTTCTGCCGCGCATGACATTTGCGGCATTTGTCCGCTCGCCGCATGCGCATGCGAAGATTTTGGGTATCGACGCCAGCGCGGCGCTTGAGATGCCGGGTGTCGAGGCCGTCTTGACTGGCGAACAGCTTATCGGTGACGGAATTGGCAATCTGATCTGTGGCTGGATGATCCACTCCAAGGACGGATCTCCCATGAACATGGGTGCCTGGCGTGCTCTTGAACCGGAAATCGTCCGGCATGTCGGTCAGGCCGTGGCTGTTGTGATCGCCGACACGCAAGGGCAGGCACGTGATGCTGCCGATGCGGTCGTTGTGGATTATGAAGAGCTGCCTGCAATTGTGGACGCTGTCGCGGCCATGGAAGCCGGTGCTCCACAGCTGCATCCGGAAGCCACGAACAATCTCATCTACGATTGGGAAATTGGCGACGAGGCCGCGACCAATGCAGCCTTCGAAAAGGCCGCGCATGTCACCCGTATGGATATCCAGAACAACCGTCTGGTGCCGAATCCGATGGAACCCCGGGCCGCGCTGGCGGACTACGATGCGGCTGAGGAGCACTACACGCTCTACACCACTTCGCAGAACCCGCATGTCGCCCGTCTTGTTCTGTCTGCCTTCTACAATGTGGCTCCTGAAAACAAGCTGCGTGTGATCGCCCCTGATGTTGGCGGCGGTTTCGGCTCGAAGATCTTCATCTATCCGGAAGAAATCGTCGCGCTTTGGGCCTCCAAGCGGGTCGGCCGGCCGGTAAAATGGGTTTCGGACCGGACCGAGGCATTCCTGACCGATGCACATGGCCGGGATCACAAGTCTCACGCCGAGCTGGCTCTCGATGCAGACAACAAGATCATTGGTTTCCGCATCCAGACCGTGGCGAACCTCGGCGCCTATATGTCGTTGTTCTCGTCATCGGTGCCGACGTATCTCTACGCGACGCTTCTGTCGGGGCAATACGATATTCCGGCCCTGCATTGTAACGTCAAGGCGGTCTACACCAACACGGTGCCAGTGGATGCCTATCGTGGAGCCGGACGCCCTGAAGCGACGTTCCTGGTCGAGCGGATGATGGAAACGGCGGCTCGGGAAGTCGGCTTGTCGCCGGTAGAGTTCCGCCGGAAGAACTTTATCCGCTCCTTCCCGCATCAGACGCCAGTGATCATGTGCTATGACACAGGCGATTATGACGCGACAATGGATGCAGCCCTGAAGGCCATCGATTACGACGGCTTCCCGGCTCGCAAAGCCGAAGCGGCCAGCCGTGGCAAACTGCGCGGCATGGGCCTGAGCTGCTACATTGAGGCTTGCGGCATCGCTCCATCGGCTGCTGTTGGCTCTCTCGGTGCTGGTGTGGGTCTCTGGGAATCTGCGGAAGTCCGGGTGAACCCTGTGGGATCCATCGAGGTTCTGACAGGCTCACACAGCCACGGCCAGGGACATGAAACCACGTTTGCCCAGCTGATTTCCGAACGCTTCGGCGTGGACAATGACAGTGTTTCCATCGTTCATGGCGACACGGACAAGGTCCAGTTCGGTATGGGGACCTATGGATCGCGTTCCGGCGCGGTTGGTATGTCGGCCATCGTCAAGGCACTCGACAAGGTGGAAGCGAAGGCGAAGAAGATCGCAGCTCACCTTATGGAAGCGGCCGAAGGGGATATCCAGATCGAGGGCGGCGAACTGAAGGT
This sequence comes from Roseibium sp., assembly GCA_050294735.1. Classification (GTDB taxonomy): domain Bacteria; phylum Pseudomonadota; class Alphaproteobacteria; order Rhizobiales; family Stappiaceae; genus Roseibium. The sequence continues at coordinate 7,531 of JBNKOQ010000001.1, forward strand.
TGCCGGAACGGACAAGAAGTTGTCCTTCACCGAAGTAGCCCTTGCCGCCTATACAGCTCACAACCTGCCGGAAGGCATGGAGCCGGGCTTGAAGGAAGGGGCTTTCTACGATCCGACCAACTTCACATTCCCTGCCGGGACATATGCCTGTGAGGTGGAAGTCGACCCGGAGACCGGTAAAACCGAAATTGTCAATTTCGTTGCAGCAGATGACTTCGGCAAGATCATCAATCCGATGATCGTCGAAGGCCAGGTGCACGGTGGCCTGACCCAGGGTATCGGGCAGGCCCTTCTGGAAAACGCGGCCTACGACGAGGGCGGCCAGCTTCTGACCGGGTCCTATATGGATTACACCATGCCCCGGGCTGACGACGTACCGTCCTATAACGTGCTGACCACGGAAACGGCCTGCCCGGGCAATCCGCTCGGCATGAAGGGCTGTGGTGAGGCAGGAGCCATCGGGTCACCGCCCGCTGTCATCAATGCCATCACCGATGCGATCAACAATAACGACCTGTCGATGCCGGCAACGCCTGAGCGTGTCTGGCAAGCGAGCCGGGCAGGCTTGCCGCAGGCGGCAGAATAAGGAGACCGAGAGACATGTATGAAACATCCTATCATCGTGCCGGGTCGGTTGCAGATGCAGCGGCACTCATGGCCAAGTCCGAGGACGGCAAGTTTCTCGGAGGCGGACAGACGCTTATTCCGACCATGAAACAGCGCCTTGCTGCTCCGAGCGATCTGATCGATCTGGGCAACGTGGCTGAAATGAAGGGCATCTCGGAAGAGGGTGGTGCGGTCAAAATCGGCGCGGGTACAACGCATTATGAAGTCTCGGCTTCGGACACGGTAAAGCGCTCAATCCCTGGTCTTGCTGCTCTCGCCGGCGCTATCGGGGATCCTGCAGTGCGCCACATGGGGACCATTGGCGGGTCGATTGCAAATAATGATCCAGCGGCAGACTATCCGTCCGCATTGGTCGCACTCGGTGCAACAGTGACAACAAACAAGCGCAGTCTTTCGGCGGACGAGTTCTTTGTCGGCATGTTTGAAACGGCTCTGGAAGAGGACGAAATCGTCACTTCCATCAGTTTCCCGGTGCCGGAAAAAAGCGCTTATGCCAAATATCCGAACCCGGCGTCCCGATATGCCATGGCCGGTGTGTTTGTCGCCAAGGCAAAGGACGGTGGTGTCCGGGTTGCCGTGACAGGTGCCGGGCAGGACGGAGTCTTCCGCGCTAGCGAGATGGAAACCGCTCTATCCGGCAACTGGAGTCCTGATGCGGTCGCGGGCATTTCAGTTGGGGCAGGCAACCTTCTTTCGGACATTCATGGTTCGTCTGACTATCGCGCCAACCTGGTGACGGTCATGGCAAAGCGGGCCGTGGCCGCAGCAGCCTGACCCGGCCTGATTTGCATTTGGCCTATGTGGCCTTGAGCAAATAGAAAAGGACGGCTCCAAGGAGCCTCAGCGCACAATATAAATGTGGGCGCGTATTATAAATTAGCCCGTCCCTCCTTAGCCCCACGGGGCTTTTGGGGAGGGCGGGTACTTCATGTATCTGGAATAGTGGGAAAATAGGGGTGCAGGACACACTCTATTTCCCCCGATGGGGACATCGTCTGAGACGTTGAAGAGACCGGCCTGCCCCTTGCGCAGGACACACATGACCTCGAAGGCTTTGTAGAATTCAGGGCCTCGAAACCACGTACTGGCCGGTTCAGCCGTTTCTGTTTGCCGTGCTCGGCCTCGGTCGATGTTGTTGGTGTACCTAACCTGCTGGTGTTCAGCTTGTTCGGGGCATTCGCCTTCTGCTTCCCTCGCCACACACGATAATTTGCAACAGAGCCATCCAGGACACTCGTTTGCATCGAGAGCCAACCCGGCAGCTCAGGTCGCCAGTAGTCGGTAATTTTCCTTCCGCGAAGCGGTCAGCGGCGAGAGACGGCTTCCGCACCTATGACAACGTCGAGCATGTCGGATGTGGTTTCCTCCTGCCGCGCGATCCTCTCTTCCCGTTTCAGCTCATCTATCTTGCTATCTATGTTTTGCGAGGCTGATTCCATGGTCTGCAGGCGGGCGCCGTTTTCGCTTGCATGGCTTTCCATGAGGGCATGAGCAATCTCGGCGAACAGGTACTCGGTGGAAAGATCGCGCAACAGCCTCTCCACTGGCAAGTGGTGGAGCGGAGGCGCGGGAGTCGTGCCGTGCGCTGGACGAGAGGGCTCCAGAGGCAGGACGGGCTTCACCGTGATCTCGTATGAGGCACCATGAAGATAACGTGCAAAGACGATACGGGCGGAGGTGGAGGCCTTGAGACCGGATGCAATCCGGCGGGCGAGCGGTGTGATGCCGGCGACATGCGAGGCCATCGGGAAAGTTTGATCAGGCTCGCTCCCCCGTTCCCGGGCTGCAGCCTCGCCGCGTCTACCGATTATGACAAGCCGTTCTTCGAGGATCCTGATCGTCAGTGCCTTTTCAATCAAACGGTTGTTGAACCCGCCGACAAAGCCGTTTTCGGAGGAAACGACAAGCAAGACGCCTCCGTCGCCGGCAGTCTGTCCCGGCATATCGACAAGCGGCGCGATTCCGGCGATGGCGCGTTCGATAATCCCGCAGTAAGCGCGCGTACCCTGAAAGGCCTCCTGCGCTTCGCGCGCGCGCCCAGCGGCCATGGATCGCAGCGCCCGGACCAGTTCATCCAGTTCTGAGAGACTCGTGAGACGCGTTTCGATCCGGGAAAGCTGTGTCATGGCTTTTCGTCCCCTTCGGCATCCCGCGTAAGCTCGGCAATGCTGAGGTCTATCGCCTCAATCAGCGATGCCCGGGCGCCGTCGGAAAGCTGCTTTGTCTCATCGATTTCCTGCACGGCACTCGCACACTCCTTGGGCAGCCTGCCGCGCAAGAGCTGGCGCAGTCTGTCGACATCTGCGAGGGGCAGGTCATCGAGCTTTCTTTCATCCACCGCCAGCAGCAGAGCGACCTGCAGGGCAAGCGACAGCGGCGCATATTGAGGTTGTGCCAGGACGGCACGCAGTCGCCGGCCGTGCCCGATGGTCTTGGTGGTTCGCTCGTCGACCATCGCTCCGAAGCGTGTGAACACTTCAAGTTCGAGGAACTGTTCGTAGTCGAGCTTGAGTGAATCTGCGAGGCTCTTGATGGCCTTTACCTGCGTGGCTCCACCCACCCGCGAAACGCTCATGCCAACGTTCACGGCGGGTTTTTGTCCCTCGTAGAAGAGTTTCGGTTCCAGATAGATTTGCCCGTCCGTGATCGAGATGAGGTTTGTCGGGATATAGCCTGTGAGATTGCCCGCTTGTGTTTCGGCAATGGGCAGGGCCGTCAGCGTGCCGCCTCCTTTTTCCTTCGATAGCTTTGAGGCCCGTTCGAGCAGGCGCGAATGTAGGTAGAAGACGTCACCCGGATAGGCTTCGCGGCCCGGGGGCTTGCGCAGGAGAAGTGAAATCTGCCGGTGCACGATCGCATGTTTGGTCAGATCGTCGAGGATCAAAAGTGCGTGTTGGCCCCTGTCGCGGAAGTATTCAGCCATGGTACAGGCCGCATAGGGTGTAATCCATTGCGCGCCCGGTGCCGCGTCTGCCGCCCCCACCACGAAGATGCAGCGGTCAGCAGCACCATGAGCACGGACAGCCTCGATGACCCGGGCAATGGTTGAGGTTTTCTGGCCGATAGCGGCATAGACACAGACGACGTCCGAGGTACGCTGATTAATCATCGTGTCGATGGCAATCGTGGTTTTGCCGGTCTTGCGATCGCCGATGATCAACTGCCGTTGACCCCGGCCGAGAGGGATCATCGCATCAACTACGGTCAGTCCGGTTAGCAGTGGCTCGGTGACGAGGTCCCGATCGACAATCCCAGGCGCTGGTCGCTCTATCGGATCAATTGCATCCGCCCGGACCGGACCGTTGCCGTCAAGCGGGTCGCCCAGTGGAGAAACCACACGCCCCAGCAGTTCCGGCCCCACTGGGGTCCTGATGATTTCTCCCGTCCCCATAACGCGGCTGCCAGCCCTGATATTGTCCGCCTGCGAAAGCAGGACACAGCCGATTTCCCGCATGCCGACCGTCATGGCCAGCCCGAGGGTTCCGTCCTCGAAGCGCAGCAGTTCGTCGAGCCGGGTGTGTTTCAGTCCGGAAACGGTCGCCACGCCGTCGCCTATTTCCTCGACACGGCCAACCTGGTCGAACTGCGGGGCAATCTCCGCGTGCCGAACCTGAGTCCGGAACGATTTCATCCAGGTTCTGGTTTCGTCTTCAAGTGCCATTTCGGGGGGGCATCTCCCGTACGAGCCTGTGAAGTCTTGCGGCTACAGAAAAGCTCAGCTCCGCGTGCGGAAAACGGAGTTCCACCCCGCCGATCAATTCCGGATCCACTTTGAATACGATCTGAGCGTCGCCGCCGAACCGGTGCTCAAGGGCGCTGCGCCAACTCCGGTGGTTCTTTTCTCCCAGAGCCACCGCCGAAACGATTTCCAGAGCCCCCGCCCCGTTCGCAAGATCGGTAACCAGATCGGAACGCTGCTCTTCGCTCAAGCCGTCCAGATAGGACAGGATGTCCTCCAGAAGCGCGGCGGCGTCTGCGCCGACGCCTGCAAGTGCCTTGCTTGCCAGCTCGACCGCAAGATCAGCGATCGTTTCCTTTAGTTCCTCCAATGCCTTGGCCCGTTCCCGCGCAACCTTGTCCCGCGCATCCTTTAGCAGTGCTTCCGCCTGCTCGTGCGCGGCCTGCAGTACAGCGTCGCGTTCCTTCGACATCTCGGAGCGATATGCGGTTTCTTCCTTGTGTTGCGCTTCCGCCAGTCCGGCCGACCGGCGTTGGTACTCCGCTCTCGCAGCTTCGGCCGCATCGGCTTTCTCCTGCGCCGCCTTCATTGCCTTGGCTCCTGCCGCTTCGCGCTCCTCAATGATGCGGCGGACCGGCTGGTAGAGGAACCGGCTCAGAAGCCAGACAACGACCATAAAATTTACCGTCTGAAACGCCAGGGTCCACCAGTCAATCTGCATGGTCAGCCGACAAACGGATTTGCATAGAGCAGAAGGAGTGCGACGACGAGGCAGTAGATCGCCATGGTCTCGATCATTGCCAGGCCAACGAATAATGTCCGTGAGATGGTTCCCGCCGCCTCGGGCTGGCGGGCGATTGCATCCATAGCGGCGGCAAGAGCCCGTCCCTCGGCGAAGGCCGGCATGATCGCACCGGCGGACACGGCCACAACCGCACCTATGATGCTGAGATTTTGGATTGCATATTCCATGAACGGTCCTTTCTCAGGTCTCCACTGTTCCGACGGCAGCGGCGATATAGACGCTGGCGAGAACGGTAAAGATGTAGGCTTGAATGATGCCAATCATAATGCCGAGCAGCAGGAAGGGCACTGGCAGTAGCAACCCCGAAAGAAAGATCAGAATCGCAATGACGAACTCATGACTCATCATGTTTCCGAAGAGGCGGATCATCAGCGAGAAAGTTCTGGTCAATTCCGACAGGATGTTCAATGGCAGCAGCAACGGGTTCGGTTCCAGGTAGTGGCGCAGATACGCGCCGCCTCCACGCGCCGAAACGCCATAAAAATGCACCGACAGAAATACGATGAGCGCCAGCGCGGCGGGGGTTTCGATATGCCCGGTCGGAGGCGTAGCGCCGGGAAAGACGGCGGCAAGATTGGCCAGGCAAAGGAAGATGAACAGCGAGCCGAGGATTGGCATGAAGGGCCACGGGTCGCGGCCGATGATCTCGCGGATCTGCCAGGCAAGCGTCGTCACAAGGATTTCGAGAATAACCCGGACAGACCCCAGTCGGCCCGCGGGCCTGCACATCACAATGGGCAGGAATATCGCAAGTGCTGCCATGATCACCCAAGTCGTCACGACAGCCCGGCTGATCGGAACGGGGCCGAAGTGAAACAGGATATCCGGTCTCAGCGGGTTAGCTTCCATGCTCGAACCTCCCGACGTAACGTGCCCCGAAGGTGCGGGCCAAGAGAAAACCGGCGAACATGAGGAGAAGCGGCCAGGCACCATGCCAGGCGGCGAAAGAGAAGCCGGCAATTGCCAGGACTGCGCGCGCAAGCAGGTAGGCCACTGCGGGTCCGGAACCGGTCGGCTGGGCAATGGCGGCCACACTGCGGGAGATCAGGAGCAGATAGACCCAGGCGAGGGCGCCTCCGGCCAGCAGCCATCCGATCATCTCGGGCAGGGTGGACAAGGTCATTTTTGGTTCATCCTCCTGCAAACGAGATAGAAACCGACGCAGGCTCCCAGAAAGATCAGTGTGCCGGAAAACTGTATGCCCGTGCCAAGCCGGGCATCGAGCCAGCGGCCGGCCACCACGCCGAGAAGCACTGGCGTCACCATGAGCCAGCCAAGCATACCGATCATCGACAGGTTCTTCCAGAGCGGCCGCTCTCCCTCCTGTTCCCATTGCGCATGGCGCTGCTGGCGCAGCCGGACGGCATCTTTCATGGCTTTCCGCCCTTCATGGTTCACCTGAAGACGGTCCTTCTCGTCGCGATCCGGACGGTGTTCGCCGCTCATACGTCGCCCTCCGACAGTTCGCCCGACAGGTGGCCGCGGAGCGGTTGCAGCGACGTAAAGGATGTGTGCTCCCCGCGGGCGGAGTCAAGCACACGCTCGATCTGCCTGATCATGGCCAGGTGAAGCCGGGTTTCGCTGCGCCTTGACTCCTCCTGGGTTTCGTCGCTGCGGCGAAATTCTTCCAGCATGGTTTCACTTAGCTGGCCGAGTTCGTTTTCGCGTATGGCACCACGCGCGGCGATTTCTACGAGCTTGCCGTCGCTCACGGCGAGAACGCCGCCGCGGACGAGGACAAAGCCCTCCCGCCCGTCCCCGCTCCGCCAATTGACTATCGAAACGGGAAGGACGGTAACGAAATCCGCGTGACCCGGCAGAATGCCGAATGACCCGGTGGCATCTTCGGCCCGGATGTGGCGTATCGTGCCCGCGTCCTCCACGAGGGCGGTCGGCGTCGTGACGACAAGCCTCATGTCGCCCGCCCCTGCGCCCGTTCTCTGATCCGCGCGTCTTCCAGCGAACCGATCATATAGAGCGAGCTCTCGTCCCAGTCGTCCGTCTCGCCATCAATGATGGCACGGCAACCGGAAAGCGTTTGGTCCAGCGGAACGGAGGCGCCTTCGCGACCGGTGAATTGTGCCGTCACCGAGAATGGTTGCGTCAGAAATCGCATCAGCCGGCGCGCACGCTGGACTGCCAGCCGGTCGGATGCACTCAGTTCCTCAATGCCCAGAAGGGAAATGATCTCCTGCAGCTCGCGGTATTTTTCGATCAGGCGCCGCACCTGCTCCGCGATCTCGTAATGTTCTTGCCCGACAACGGCCGGATCGAGCAGGGTCGAACTGGAGGCGAGCGGATCGATGGCCGGATAAAGACCTTCGCTCGCCATCTTGCGGCTGAGGACGATGGAGCTGTCGAGGTGGGTGAAGGTTTCGGCAACAGCGGGATCAGTAAAGTCGTCGGCAGGCACGTAGACAGCTTGGATCGAGGTCACCGCGGAGCCTTTTACCGAAGCGATCCGCTCTTCGAGCTCGGCGATTTCCGTGGCAAGCGTCGGCTGATAGCCAACGCGCGAGGGAAGCCGCCCGAGAAGTCCGGATACTTCTGATCCTGCCTGCACGAAGCGGAAGACATTGTCGATTAAAAGCAGCACATCCTGATCCATGGCATCGCGGAAATGCTCTGCCACCGTCAGAGCGCTGAGCGCAACACGCCACCGTGCGCCTGGCGGCTCGTTCATCTGTCCGAACAACAGGACTGTGCGGTCAATCACGCCTGATTGTTTCAGCTGGAGCCAGAGTTCATGTCCTTCACGGGAACGTTCACCCACGCCCGCAAACACCGAAACCCCTTTGTACCTATCCGATACCGAGTGGATCAGCTCCATGATCAGAACCGTCTTGCCCACACCCGCGCCACCGAACATGGCCGCCTTGCCGCCATGAGCAAGTGGCGCAAGCAGATCGATGACCTTTATGCCACTCAGGAAAGGCTCGCCGCTGGCCGCCTGGGCGCCAAGGTCCGGTGGCTTTCGGTGGATACTGTCCCTGGGTATGTCCGCAGGCAGCGGAGGCCCATGGTCGATGGGTGCCCCCATGACGTCGAGCAGTCTGCCCATCACCGCATTGCCGACAGGAACCTGTATCGGCGCGCCGGTATCGGTCACTTCTGTGCCGCAAGCCAATCCTGCCGTTTCCTGAATGGCTACGCAGCGGGCCGTCTCAACGTCTGTATGCTGATGTACTTCCAGGACCAGTCGGTGTGGTCCATCCCACAGCACCTCAAGTGCGGTGTTAATCGCTGGAAGAACGTCTTTGGGAAAATGGACGTCCACGACCGAACCGGATACGAGCGATACGATGCCGCGGCCGGTTTCAGGAGGACTTGATGGGTAGGTGGACGGTACCATTGACATTGTCCAGTCAATTCATCATCAATACGGGGCGCTATGCGTTGCGGATTACATATCGGCCCACATCCCCGAGGATAGCGTCGCGGTAATGGAAATGGCCATAGCCGCTCAAAACAACAATTCTCCCAATAAAACTATGTTACAGGCGAACCTGGCGATAATCATTGATACACGTCAACCGTTTAACTGTGCAGCATCACAAGAGAGCCATATCGGCCACCAGTTCGAACGCAAAGCCGGTGACGGATTCGAGCCACGATGGGACCTGGGGAACCGGTGCGAACGGCTTTATTCTCAGAGACTCGGTAGGCCGACACGCCATTATCGCGGCGATCCTCAAGTTCGGTCGGATGTCCGAAGGTTGCGTAGGGCGGGTTTTTACAGAAATTGAGGTTCACTCGTCCGTGAGGCGAGGGAAGTCGCAATTTTTTACTTGTTTCGGATTTTTGAAGTATGCCGAACCCCGAAAGTCCTGGGGGACTAAGGGGTTCGGGCCAATTTAATATTATGTGCCCACATTTACGTTAGGGGGGCGAGGAGCCGTCCTGATTCGTTTGTTGAGCTTTGCTAGATCTGTGCTTAGGCAGCGGCCACTTGCGACAGGAAGTTCTCGACTTCGTTTCTGAGCGTGGCGGTTTTTTCGCTCAATTCCCCGGAGGCAGACAGGACCATGTCCGCGGACTGGGTCGTCTGGTCGACGGCCTGCGACAGTTCCGACATATTGCTGGAAACCTGAGTGGTGCCAGCCGCCGCCCGCTGGACGTTTTGTGAGATCTCGCTGGTTGCGGCGCCCTGTTGTTCGACCGCCGCTGCAATTGTCGATGTGTAATTGTCGACCTCTTCCATGATCCCGGTTATTGCGGCGATGGCTTCGGCGGACTCTTTGGTCGCGCTCTGGATTGCGGAAATCTGGCTGGAGATCTCTTCTGTTGCCTTGGAAGTCTGCGTTGCCAGTTCCTTCACCTCAGCGGCGACAACCGCGAAGCCTTTGCCTGCGTCGCCGGCACGCGCTGCTTCGATCGTGGCATTCAGGGCCAGAAGGTTCGTTTGCTCGGCAATGGCCTGAATCAGGGTGATAACTTCACCGATTTTGCCGGCCGAAGCGGCGAGGCCTTCAACCTTTTCATTGGTTGTCCGGGTGCCTTCCGTAGCTCGCCCAACCACTTCTGTTGTCTGTGCGACCTGGCGGGAAATCTCCCCAATGGAGGCGGCCAGTTCTTCTGCTGCACTGGCAACCGTTTGAACGTTTTGCGTCGCTTCGTCAGAAGCAGACAGGGTTTGTGTGGCGTGATTGGAACTTTCGCGGGCAATTCCTGTCAGTCCCTGTGCGGTTGTATCCAGGCTCTGCGCCGTTTCGCCAACAGAAGAAAGGACATCAGAGGCTGTCGCACGGAAGTTGCTGATAAGATCCTCGACCTTCCGCTGCCTTACAAGACGCTCTTCCTGCTCGACCGTGCTTTCCTGCTGAAGGCGCGTGCGTTCGACCGCATTGTCACGGAAAATCTGGACGGTTCTGTTCATGTCGCCGATTTCATCGCCGCGGTCAGTGCCGGAGATGTCTACATCGGTGTTACCTTCAGCCAGTTCGGACATGACCGAAGTTGTCCGCTGGATTGGCTTTGTTACGGCGATGTTGAGGCTGATGGCCAGACCAATGCCGACCACAATGGCAACAATCACGGTGCTGGCGATGACAAACAGCGCTTGCTGGCTGGACGCTGTGGCCTGAGCGGACTGCTCGGAGGCGATTTGTTCAAGCATCCCGGCAACGTCGTTTGAAAGAGCCGTCATTATATCCATTTGACGGATCGCTTCGGCCTTGGCTTCGACGATACCAGCAAATCCGCTCTCAAAGGCGTTGATGGCACCTTGGGAGGCTGCCAATTGTTTGTTGATCGAAGGAAAATCCTGCGTGGCGGAGCTGAGTGCGCCGCTTGCGTCGATTACAGCCTTAAGATGTTCGAGGACATTTGATCCATCAGATGCCTCGGTCTCTGCCAGAAACTCGAGTGTCGCGGCGCGAACCGTCAGAGCTCCGGCATTCATTGCAGCGGCTTGCTCGGAAATGGCGTTGACCATCAGAAGGCGCGTATTGGCGGCGGCAGCGTTTGCCTGAACTTCGGAGACGGCCTTCGCCGTTTTTGTCCGAATATTGCTAGCGGCTTCGGAAAGTGCGGTGATCGAGTCTTTGACTTCAAGCTTAAGACTGTAAACAGCCATGAAATCCGTCGTTGACATCAATGTTGTAAGCTTTGTCGAAAGCTCCGAAGCGGCGCTCGCAAGTGTATCGAGTTCCTGTGCTGATATATTGTCGATCTTTGCGCTCTGCAGCGTTTGGGCTTTGGGCGAAAGTTCCTCAGCCTTGGCTTTGGCCGCCTGCATTTTATCGCCGGTCAATGACGTGCCGGCCTCATTATAAAGGTTTTGGATAACCAGGGCGCCTTCTTCCAGCAGGGCAGCAGTTTGCCCGACCTGTCTGGCACTTTCCTGGGTTGCGCGTGCTGATTGCGCGGCGGCCGCCGCTTCATTTCTTATTTCGCCGGCCTTGCCGTCGATTGCTTTTGCCAGTGTGCTGAGTTCAGTGATGGCTACATTGACATTGGATTGCAGGCTGTCCCGGTTTGCGAGCACCTTGGAAAGGTCCGCGAAACTGGAACTCAGACCTGCAACTGCCTCCAGAGACGCGGCGACATTCTTTTGAGCCTGCGGGTCTTCTGAGAGATTCGCATTTAATCTTTTGAGCTCGTCGGAAAGGACGTTAATCGATCGGGATGCTGCCTCCGCATCTGCTTGATTCCGATTGGACAAATAGGTGTCCCGCTTCATCGTGACGTCTTGAAGGTCGGTCATGACCTGCATTGCGACATCTGCGTTCTGAAAGCGGCTTTCCAGGCCAATAACCGAAAAAGCTCCGACCCCGCCCACAATCGCAGCGAGCAGGAGCACGGCTCCAACACCCCCACCGATCTTGATGCCAATGCGAAGGTCGTTGAAAAGCCTAAGCAATTTATTCATGTGAGATCCCGCCCGCAACCCAAGTTTAGATTGCTGTTATGGTAAAAATTACAGGTAAAATAGGAGGTAAGTATAAATTACTGGTAAAAACTCTAGGGAATCGAATGTCGTTATTACGGTTTTTTGGTGTATGTTGCAGTGCATATATTTGAGTTTTGGAGTCTTGTCTTATAGAGCAAAGGCCTCCCTGTGGGAGGCCTTTGCGTTATTCATCAGTAATGTAGAAAAGCCAAAGGTTGCTTGGCAGCTAAAACCTTTAAGGGAAAAATCCTAAACGTGCTGGCCGCCGTTGATGTGAATTTCAGATCCGGTGACGTAGGAGGACGGGCTGGTGCACAGAAAATGGATGGTGTCGGCAACTTCATCCGGGCGGCCAAGGCGGCGGAGGGGGAGGTCATCGATCATCTTTTCGGTCCCTGGTGACAGGATTGACGTGTCGATCTCGCCAGGGGCGATTGCATTGACACGAATGCCATGCGGGCCGAAATCGGCGGCCATTTCCCGCGTCAGGGATGACAAGGCGGCTTTTGATGTTGCATATGCCGTTCCGGCGAATGGGTGAACTCTCGATCCGGCAATCGACGTCACATTGACGATGGAACCGCCTGCATTTTTTAACTCGTGGAAGAGCCCCCGACCGAGCATGATGGGGGCGAAGAAATTCACCTGAAAGACATGGCGCCAGATATGCATGGACGTTGTCAGCGAATCCAGGCGTTGCCCTTCTTCGCCCTTTGGGCTGATGCCGGCGTTGTTGACCAGCGCATGCAATTTCGATCCGTGTGGCTCAAGCCGTTTCCGCATCTCCTGAACCGCGTAGCCGAGGTTTTCCGGATCAGACAAGTCGACCTGAATGTGATCCTCAGGCCCCATGGGCCAAGGGCATTTGTCGGAAAATGCGTATCTGGAACAGGTGATCACACGCCATCCTGCGGCCGAAAAGCGTTTCACGGTGGCATGCCCGATACCCCGGCTGGCGCCGGTCAGAACAATCGTCCGTCTTTCGTCAATTTTGCTCTCGTCGGTCATGCGGATTGCCTTGATCTCTTATTATCGTTTAGGGATAGGAAAGTTGACTTTTCCGGTTCACTTTAGTTTATGCGCCGGAACCCCATCTATGCCAGACTAAATTGGAAAAATGAAACGTCACGGGCCCGGGAATGATAATCTGTTCGTGTAATGTGCTGTCGGACAAGCAACTTCGCAAGGCCGCCGAGGAAATGCGTGCGGATCCGAACGCCAAAGTGCTGACACCCGGTGCGGTGTTTCGCCACCTTGGATGCCGTCCCCGATGTGGCAGCTGCTTTCCTTCGGTAATTGACTTAATTCACGAAAAAGCCTCTGAAGAACAGGGCGCGGCATCAGACGGGTATAGCCTGTTGAAAGTTGCGAACGGCCGGTAGCAAAAAAGGCGAACTCCATGAAGGGTGACACTCAGGTCATTGAATACCTCAATAAGGCTTTGCGTCACGAGCTGACGGCTGTCAGCCAGTATTGGCTGCATTCGCGCTTGCTCGAGGATTGGGGATTTGTCCGCCTGGCCAAGAAGGAACGGGAAGAGGCTCTGGAAGAACGTGATCATGCCGATCAGCTGATCGACAGAATCCTGTTTCTCGAAGGCTATCCGAATTTGCAGGTTTTGGACCAGCTGCGCATCGGATCCTCCCTGAAAGACTGCCTCGAATGCGATCTGGCCGGTGAATATACTGCGCGGGCTTTGTACCATGAGGCGCGTCAGGTCTGTATAGAGGCCGGTGATATCGTCTCGATGAGACTTTTTGAGGCGCTGTTGGGAGATGAGGAAGCACATATCGACTTTCTCGAAACCCAGCTTGCACTGGTGGAGCGGATCGGAGTTGATCGCTATGGCTTGCTGCAATCAGCGCCGGCGGATGCAACTGCGGAATAAATAGTTTCTTTCAGATACAGGTTGCCGGCCTGTGGGAGTGCCTCTCACGAGGCAAGGCTTCCGGCTGGCCGGGCCGCTCTGGCGCTTCGACACCCAATTAAGGCCCGGGCACGTGGCGCGATGCTGGATGACGTCGCGTTATACCGGCAGAATATGGGTGTCCTTGATTTCCTCCATGACGGCGTAGGTGTGCGTTTCGCGAACGCCGGGCAGTGTCAGGATGATGTCCGACAGGAAATGCCGGTAGGCATTCATATCCAGTACCCGGCTTTTGACCAGGTAATCGAAACCACCCGCAACCATATGACATTCGAGAATGTCCGGGGAACGCTCCACAGCGTATTTGAAGGCATCGAAGATTTCCGGCGATGTCCGGTCGAGTTTGATTTCGACAAACACGAGAAGCCCCCGGCCAACTTTTTCGGGGGTCAGCTTCGCGGAGAAGCTCTGGATATATCCATCGCGAATAAGGCGTTTGGTCCGTTCTGCTGTGGCGGTTGCTGACAGACCGATCCGTTCGCAGAGGTCGGTATTGGTGATCCGTGCATCTTTCTGCAATTCGGATAAAATTTTGCGGTCCGTTCTATCGATCATGAGTAATTCTCCAAAAATATCATCCTCTAAAGAATTATTCTCTAAATCATGGGGAAAAAATAGTGAGAAAAAATATAAATTGTAGAAGAATATGAGGAATTAGCTGTTGAAATTCATGCCTGAGGGCGTTGCTTAAGAGGAGTTCCGGATATGGGTGCCAGCACAGTCACATCTGCGGAAAAGCTTGAGGATGTTGGAATTCCCCCCTTTCGTGCGGCGTATGCCCCGGCAGATGAACCGCTGGTGCGAAAGCTCCTGACGGAAACGGCTCTGGGGGCTGATGTCGAAACCCGAATTGACCGGCGGGCAAGCGGATACATCGCCGACATGCGGTCGACTGCTGTCGGTTTGGGCGGTGTTGAAGATTTCATGCGCGAGTTCGGCCTGACGACCCGTGAAGGGCTGGCGATGATGGTGCTGGCGGAAGCATTGTTGCGCGTGCCGGACGGGGCAACTGCAGACAAGCTGATAGAAGACAAACTGGCCGCAGCCCGTTTCGATGACCCGAGCGGTTCGAAATCCGACACATGGCTTGTCTCGGCTTCGTCCTGGGCGCTGGGCATTACTTCCAGACTGCTGCATCCCGGCGATACGCCGAAGTCGATTCTGTCATCTTTGGTGAAGCGTCTTGGCATGCCGACGGTGCGAACGGCAACGAAACAGGCGATGCGTCTTTTAGGGCATCAGTTCGTGCTTGGAGAAACCATTGCCAAGGCGCTGGACCGCGCCCGGATCCAGGAAACCAAAGGCTATCGCTATTCCTACGATATGCTTGGCGAAGGCGCTCGAACAGAAGCGGATGCGCAGCGCTATTTCAAGTCCTACGCTGGCGCGATTGAAGCCATCGGGAAAGCTGCGGGTTCGGGTGATTTGCCTAACCGTCCCGGCATCTCGGTCAAGCTTTCGGCCCTTCATCCCAGATATGAGGCGGTGAACGGTTTGCGGGTCGAAGAGGAAGTGGTGCCCCGTCTTGTCAAGCTGGCCACAATGGCCCGGGCTCACAATCTGAATTTCACCGTGGATGCGGAAGAAGCCGACCGGCTTGAGATTTCCCTCGATATTATCGCAGCGTTACTGGCCGACCCGGTTACGGACGGTTGGGACGGTTTCGGTCTTGCGGTACAGGCTTATCAAAAGCGCGGCCCTGAAGTTATCGACTGGCTTGTCTCAGCTGCGCGGCGTCAGAAACGCCGTCTTATGGTGCGTCTGGTCAAGGGGGCCTATTGGGATACCGAGATCAAGCACGCTCAGGAACAAGGTGTTGGCGGCTACCCGGTCTTTACCCGTAAGGCCGCGACCGATCTGTCCTATCTGGCGTGTGCCAAACGGATGCTGGATGCCCGTGACGTCCTCTACCCTCAGTTTGCGACCCACAATGCACTCACAGTGGCGCAGATTGCGGAAGTTGCCGGTAACAAGGAGGGATATGAGTTTCAGCGCCTCCACGGTATGGGCGAGAGCCTTTACAAGTCTGTTTGCGAGCGCGATGGCTATCCGTGCCGGATTTACGCGCCGGTCGGCGGGCACAAGGACCTGCTGGCTTATCTCGTTCGACGCCTTCTGGAGAACGGTGCTAACTCCTCCTTTGTCACGATTGTTGGTGACAGCTCAGTTGCTGTTGACACGATGCTGCGCCGCCCGTCCGAGATTTTGGCAGGCGGTTCGCGCGCAACTAACCGCTCGATCCCAATGCCGGCTGATCTCTACGGTCTGAGCAGACAAAATTCGTCCGGGCTGGAGTTCGGTTGCGCGGCGGAGCGCACTACGCTTGTGGAGGGGATGGCCAAAACCTCCTTCCCTGCAACGATGGCCAAGTCCATTGTGGGGACCACAGACGTGACGGGGAGTGCCGAAGAGGCGCTGTCTCCGGTCGATGGCCGCAGTGTTGTGGGCTCTGTCGTCAATGCTTCCACTGAGGCTGTTGACCTTGCCATGAAGGTCGCTTCCGAAGGGTTTGAAACCTGGTCGCGCCGTCCCGTTGAGGACCGAGCCGCTGCCTTGTCCAAAATGGCCGATCTTCTGGAAGAAAACAGCGACCGGCTGATGGCCATTCTCAGTCTTGAAGCTGGCAAGACGCTGCCGGACGGATTGGCAGAAATCCGGGAGGCTGTGGATTTCTGCCGCTATTATGCGGATCAGGCGAACCAGCTGTTTGGTGAAGGTGTTTTGATGCCGGGGCCAACCGGTGAAGAAAACCGCTACCGCCATCGCGGACGCGGTGTGTTTGTCTGTATCTCTCCCTGGAATTTCCCCCTGGCTATTTTCCTCGGCCAGGTCGGTGCCGCTCTGGTTGCCGGCAATACCGTTCTCGCAAAGCCCGCTGAACAAACGCCGCTGATCGCTTATGAAGCCGTTCGTTTGTTCCACGAGGCTGGCGTGCCGAAAGATGCGCTCTGCCTTCTTTTGGGAGATGGCAGTGTTGGCGCTGCGCTGACCTCGCACCCGAAGGTCGCTGGTGTGGCGTTCACCGGGTCAACGGAAACCGCTTGGGCCATCAACCGGACTTTGGCCGGAAAACGTGGCCCCATCGTTCCGTTGATCGCGGAAACCGGCGGTATCAATGCCATGTTGGTCGATGCAACCGCCTTGCCGGAGCAGGTGTGCGACGATGTCATGATGTCGGCATTCCGGTCTGCCGGACAAAGGTGTTCAGCACTCCGCCTGCTGTTCGTTCAGTCCGATGTTGCCGATACGCTTCTGACAATGCTGGAAGGAGCCGCGCGAGAGTTATCTCTTGGAGATCCTCTGCGGCCATCGACTGATATAGGCCCGGTTATCGATGCCGAAGCGCGTGATGGTATCTTGTCCCATGTTGACGAGATATCGAAGACACAGAAGCTCCGTTACCGCGGTGAGACGCCGAGTGGGGATCTGGCGAATGGCTTCTGGGTGGCCCCACATATCATCGAGCTCGATAACGCATCTGCACTGACTCGGGAAGTGTTCGGTCCGGTGCTTCACGTGGTCCGCTACCAGGCCAAGGATATGGACAAGGTTCTGGATACGATTGCCGACAGCGGTTACGGCCTGACGCTTGGCGTTCACAGCCGGATCGATGCCACAGTGAAAAAGGTTGTCGACCGGCTATCCGTGGGGAATGTCTATGTAAACCGGAATACCATCGGGGCGGTGGTTGGGACGCAGCCCTTCGGCGGCTCCGGGTTGTCGGGCACGGGTCCCAAGGCCGGCGGTCCAAGTTATCTTCAGCGCTTTGCATTAGAGCAGGTGGTGTCCATCAACACAGCAGCTGCTGGTGGTAATGTGAGCCTGGTTGCAGCCTCTGACGAATAGGGTAATCGGCCCGGAATTGAGCTTTTCTCGTTCAATCCCGGGTCGTCTTGGGATCATTGGCAGGACTGTCGAAGACCGTGTTTTCTCCGTCTGCGGCCTTCAGAGGAAGGTGTACGGGTTCCGATTGCTCTGACAGGACATGCCGGCCAGCCTGGATGAAATCCTGGCTGGTTCCCGAGAAAGGGACATATCCCTTGTGCTCTTTCCAGCGTTGCGGAATATGTGACCCGGTGCGGCGGGCCTCCGATGCCTCTTCCAGGCTCTCGTGAAAAGCCAGAATATCGCTCGGCAGATTGGCGAGAGCATCGTTTTCAATCAGGCCGCTAGAGAAGGTTTGCTCGACCAGTCCGGACAAGGAGGATAGTCCCAGATCGGCAATGGCCGTCATCCAGGCATTCCAGAGAAAGTTGTCTGGTTCCGGCGCGACTGTGCTCGGGAATTGACGGAGTTTATACTCGGCATTCTCGAAAGAGATGTTTCCATCCAGAACCTGGTAAGTCCAGCACCTTAAAAAGGCTTCGCGGACAAGCCAGTCGGTTTGCGGTGCGGCGACGATATCCCAGCACGTATCGGTCCGGTCATCTACAAGAGCCATGAGCACACGGGGAATCGTGTCGCCAATGGCATCGCCAATCAGATTGGCCGTTTTTTGGATATCTCCGCATAGAATGGTTGTCAGCGGGGCGAAAGCTTCTGATATCCGGTGCGCTGCCAGGAGATGAACTCCGAAGAACAAAGCGTGTTGTTCTTCTTCCGACAATTTCAGTCCCCGCGCCTCGCGTTCGAGCAGCAACAGGAAGGTCGGCACACAGGCCTCAGGTGTCTCCCGGCAGTACTTCAGGACGGACCACGGCAGTTCATCGCGCTTCGCCAGCTGAGCTATGATCTCCTGCCGTTCCATAAGTTGGCCTATGCGATTTCAGACTGAGGTTTGCTGCTTAGGAGCGAGGCCCAGCTTAGCATATTTCCAAGGTCGCGGTACTGTCTCACCCAGGTTCGTTTCTGCGGAGACACCTAACCGTCCTTGCGTGGTTTTGCCCGCAGTGTTGCTTCTGCGCTGGCCGGATCGTCGGGCCACAGGTGCTTTGGATAACGGCCTTTCATGTCCGCTTTGACATCCTTCCACGACCCAGACCAAAAGCCGGGAAGGTCACGGGTTATCTGAATCGGCCGGTGTGCGGGCGACAGGAGCTCCAGGGTCAACGGGATTTTACCATCGCAGACGGTAGGGTGAACCGACAATCCGTAGAGTTCCTGGACACGGAGAGAGATGCCGGGTCCCGCCTCGGAACCGTAGTCTATCGGGACCTTGCTACCGGTTGGGGCTGTGAAATGAGACGGTGCCAGCCGGTCCAGCCGGGATTGGATATCGTAGGGCAGCAAGCTGGCCAAAGCGTCCCCCAAACAGGAGGCGTCAATGGCATCGAGCGTCATGCGCCCGGCCAGAAATGGTCCCAACCAATCGTCTAGTGTCGCGGTCAGCGCCTTATCCGACAGATCGGGTAAATCCGCCTGTCCGTTGTCACGGACATAGCCGATCCGTTTGCGGAGGCGCTGCTGATCCTTGGTCCATGGCAGGCGGGAAGCACCGCGCCGGGCAAGTTCATTGACGAGTGCCTTTTCCACGGCTGCAGGATCCGGAGCGGAGATCTGCCTGGCATCCAGTTCTATGTTCATATAGCGCTTGATACGTCTGGCCCGAATGCTGCCGTTTCTGTCCAACTGAACGTCATCTTCTTCCAGAATGTCGGACGCGAAATAGGTCTCGATCTCGTCCTTCGCAATGGGCGCGCAGAGCATGATTCGGCCACTGGCGGCCCGGCCTTGTAAGTCGGCGACAACCAGAAACGGGCTTGCAGCGAGAGGGTGTTCTTCAGGCAATTCCGCGCCGCGCCCGTTGGCCAGGCGAAAGCGTCCACGTTGCCCGCGGGCTTGGGCGATTCGCTCAGGATAAGCCAGGGCCAGAAGCCACCCTGCCTCTTCCGGATCCGTGGTTTTATCACTCCCGCCGGTGAGCTTCAGCCAACGCTTGGCCATCGCACGGGTGTCGCGTGCGCGTTGCGAGCCGTCTTGCGTGAGCCGGCGAAGCCGGTCGCGCAGATCCGGATCCCGACCTCCCAGTCCAGGGTCGGACAGAAGAGCAGCCAGATAGGCGGCTGTCAGGCCGGAGCCATTGCGGGCTCCTTGATCCAGCATATGGGCAAGGCGGGGCGGCAGGGGCAGGCGGCTGAGCGCCTTGCCCTGTCGTGTGAGTTGATGGTTGCCATCCAGCGCATGGAGCGTTTCGAGTAGGTTCACCGCCTCCGCCCAGGCACCGGTTGGGGGAGGATCGAGAAAGGCCAGCTGGGCAGGGTCAAGGGTTCCCCAAGCTGCCAGATCCAAGGCCATGGATGACAGGTCCGCTTCGAGGATTTCCGGGCTTTCATTGGCCATCAAGGCGGCCGTCTGTGCCTCATCCCATAACCTGTAGCAAACTCCCGGCTCGGTTCTGCCCGCCCGCCCGCGCCGCTGATCGGCAGAGGCGCGGGACACACGCACTGTTTCGAGCCTTGTGAGGCCGGTCTGCGGTTCATATCGCGGAACGCGGGCAAGGCCACTGTCGATGACAACGCGGACCCCTTCGATGGTGAGGGACGTCTGGGCAATAGATGTTGCCAGTACGATCTTGCGGATCCCGGCAGCCGCCGGGCGGATGGCGGCATCTTGAGCCTTGCCATCCAGCGCCCCGTACAGCGGGGCCAGGGTGCAGTTTTGCGGCAGTTTTCCTGTCAGGAGTTCGACCGTGCGTCTGATTTCACCCTGGCCCGGCAGAAAAACGAGGATTGAGCCACTTTCATCGCTTACAGCTTTGCGCACGGCAGAAACGATCTGCGGCTCGATACGTTCCTGGGGCTTGCGGCCGATGTAACGCGTCTCGACCGGAAAGCTGCGCCCTTTGCTCTCGATGACTGGGCAGTGGCCGAGAAGGCGTGAAACCGAGGCGGCATCAATGGTTGCTGACATCGGCAGTAAACGGAGATCCTCCCTCAGAGCACCCTGGACATCAAGGGCAAGGGCCAGCCCAAGGTCGCCATCCAGGGAGCGCTCATGGAACTCGTCAAAGAGGATGGCGGATACACCGGACAATTCCGGATCATCGAGAATCATGCGGGTGAAAACACCTTCGGTGATTACTTCGATGCGCGTTCTGGAGCTGACGCGGCTGTCCATTCTGACACGGTAGCCGACCGTTTCTCCAACACTCTCTCCACGTTCCGCAGCCATGCGGCGGGCCGCTGCACGGGCGGCGAGGCGTCGTGGTTCGAGTACCAGAATACGGCCGTCACCGCGCCAGGGGGCGTCAAGAAGGGCGAGCGGTACCCGCGTGGTTTTACCGGCGCCAGGTTCGGCGACCAGCACAGCGTTCGGGCCACAGGAGAGTGCGTGAGATATCTGCTCCAGGACAGCGTCGATTGGAAGAGGCGTTGAAAACAATGGACCCGTCATGATGCCGCCAATGGCCTGATGCTAGAATAGTGCCCGTTTGGGTTGGATCGTTTCATGACCCGCTCATGACGAATATTGCTCTAACTGGCCACAGATACAGGGTCCTTCCTGCTCCAGTGCCGACCACCCATCTCGACGGCGAATTGCTCCGGAGCCCGGGCGAACGCAGCCAGACCTTCCAAGGCCGGATTCTCATGGCGGACGATGTAGGTCGGAATGGTGCGCATCAGGGCCTCATGCGGGGCCTTGGCTTCAAACGCTGCGCGGAAGGTGTTGTTCGTCAGGTAAGGAGCAATCCGGGTCGTTACACCCCCTGTGAGATAAACGCCGCCACGGGCGAGCAGCGACAGGGCAAAATCTCCTGCGAGCCGCCCGAGCGCCCGGGCAAAGACCTCAAGTGTTTTGGTTGCGACAGGATCGTTATTCTCTGCCGCCCGGGTAATGTCGGCCGCGGTTTTGAAAGACCGGTCAAGTCCTTCAGCTTGCATCACCCCTCTTGCCAGCCGGGGTAAACCGGTTCCGCTGAGGATCTGTTCCGCGCCGAGGCGGCCGCCTATCCGCTCAATATGCTGGAAAATCCGGAAATCTTCCTCGGTCACCGGGCCGATTTCCACATGGCCGCCCTCACCGGGCACTGGAATCCAGGTATTGGCGGCATGGATCATTGCCGCCGCACCAAGGCCAGTGCCGGGACCGAGAACGAATTTGGTCGACGCAGGACGTGGGGTTCCAGGTCCAATCTGCTCGATATCTTTTCCCTTGAAGCCGGGAAGAGCGAGAGCCTGAGCCTCAAAATCGTTGAGCACCACCACATCGTTAAGATGCAAATCGTCGATCAGCTGCAACGGTTCTATTACCCAGGCCGCATTTGTCAGCGAAATCCTGTCTCCAGTGACAGGCCCGGCGACTGCAATTATCGCGGTGCGTGGGGTGTGGTTGCTGGCGTTTGAAAGGCTTTCTCTGATCGCACTTGTAATGTCCTTGTGGTCCGCCGTCTCTGTTGCCGGGCACAGCTCGATGTCTTGCTCGGGGCCGAGTACCAGTGCGAACCGCGCATTCGTACCGCCGATGTCGGCAACGAGAATAGGAAAGGCGAAGGGCAGTTGGGCTTGGTTCGGAAGGCTCATAAGGGCGTGACGCTGATTTCTGGAGTGGTCGACGTTGTTTTTAAACCGGTGAGGCGCGCAGAGCGAAGCAGAATTTCCCCTGTCGACAGATTGAGGGCCATCGGCATGTCATAGACCACGGCCAGCCGCATCAAGGCTTTGACATCCACATCGTGCGGCATGGGGCTGAGTGGGTCGACAAAAAAGATCAGTCCGTTTAGCCGGCTTTCTGCAATCAGGGCGCCGATTTGCTGATCCCCTCCGAGGGGGCCGCTCTTCAAAGGGGTTATGTCGAGGCTCGGGCATCGATCGGAAATTCGTCCGCCGGTGGTGCCTGTCGCAACCAATTTGAAGGCAGCAAGCTTGTCTGTGTTCCGGATGGCGAAGTCGACCATTGCGTCTTTCTTCGCGTCGTGAGCGACAAGGGCTAGCATTGGCCGGGTTGTCATTCGGTATCCTCTGGAGAGTTGAAGTGTTCCATTTCCGCCAGATGTACCGTCAATGCCAGGCAAGCGTAAAGGCAAGCAGCCCGTTATTCGAGTATGAAACGGTGCGAAACAGCCCGCCGGACGTGTCTAGGCGCGCGCAAGGCACATCTTTTAGAGCCTGGAAGAGGCTGGCAACTCCTCCCGGCACTCCCGATTGAAAGCGCCCCGCCGCCGGTGTTTCCCATGAACTCGGTTTTGTGACTTTCCTCAGTCGAACATGGAACAGCGGATTGGCTTGCGCGCCGCGACTTTGTTTACAAGCGGATCCTTAAAGCTCAGCCCGGCGATTTCCATGACCAGTTTCATCCGGATCGCATCCTCGAATCCATCTTTCGAGCGGACGGGAATGGCAAAGGAACCGGGGCCGCCAATAACGCAGTCCTCGTAATAGTAATCGAGATGAAGCATGGCCTGCCAGGCGTTTGCATTTTCTTTCATCATCAGGGGGAGGCCGTTGATGGTGATACCGGAGGCGAGCAACTGATCGCGCACCTTTGTGACCGAGCCACCCTGATTGTTCGGGCCATCCCCAGAGATATCGATCACCCGGCGCAGGCCGCTATACTGGTTGCTTTGCACCAGTTCGACCGACTTTTTCAAGGCGGAAGCGATTGATGTTCGCTGGACCTGACGGAGAGGGGCTTCCGCGATGCGCGAAACAAACGCTGCAGCTGACATCTTGTCCTGGATGACCATCCAGTCGGCAACCGTAAAGTGTTCATCGACGCCACCCCATTCCATGTAGGTCACGGCAATCCGGCCCAAAGGGCCATATTTAACGGCTTCGAGAACTTCATCGGATGTCAGGGCTGCAACATACCCTGCTCGCTGAACTTCTTGTTCTTCCGTGTCCATGGATTGGGAAATGTCGACAGCCAGGACCAGCTCCACATCGACTTCGCTGGCCGGGTCATAATTGTAGGCGAAGGCAGCCCGGTTACCGCTGACGAAGTCGCGGGCGTAGGATGGGGACGCCAGGATGCTGGAGGCAAGACCGGCAAGAAGATACGCACCGGCAACACAAACTGCTTTCTTGATTCTGTCGAGACGCATGACTTGTGCTCCTAAATTGGCCCGAAGGCTGATTAGTCACGTCTCCCCTTGTATTTATTAAAGGACGAAATTCTTATCGCTTCGTTCCTCGTGAAAACAACGGATGATTTATTCCTTTCCTTAGGTGTCTAACTTGAAATACTTGACCATAGTGCAATTAATACTGAGCGATTCTCTTTAAATGGCAAAGCGAAAGGTGCACATAGTGCGCGTCATTCCACAGGAATGTTGCGCAGCGGAAACCGTGGGCCGGTGGATTGTTCATGGGGGTTACGGAATGAGCAAAAGCTTCCTGCTGATTGCCTGTTGCGTGATCTTTCCGCCTTTTGAGTGAGCAGCAACTGGCCGGAAGAGGAAAAGAAGACCGCTTTGTTGACTTTTTGAGGTCTTGAAGCTTGACGGGCGGGGGCGTCACGGGCAAACATCCGAAGAAATTCTCAGCTGATGAAGAATTTTTCGATCTATATTAGAGGTGCGAAGCCGCAATGTGATCGGTTTGGACCATCTGGAAGTCTTCATCAGTATACTTGGCGTTCTCTGAGCCTGCTTGTGCGGGCCTCACGGGGGCGCTTGGCTGATAGAGCGTTTGGGGAAGGCGGCGGTTTACCGATGCAGGCACGAGACGACGACTGGACAACCTATCTGGCAATTCGGGCTGCTTGGCTTTCCTTCGTTGGTGGGCGAACTCAAGGAGAGATTGCTTCGCAGCTGGGTGTATCCCCTGCCAAGGTACATCGTCTGATCGCGCATGCGCAGAAGGCGGGCTACGTCAAGTTCCACATTGAAGGCCGGCCGCTTGAATGCCTTGAACTGGAAGAATTGCTGATCGCGGAATTCAACCTGAAAAGCTGTGTGATCGCACCTGACCTCGCCGGGGGTGATCAGGACAGCGCAATACGTGCTGTGTCTTCTGCTGGAGCGCACGTGCTTGCGGGGATCTTGGGGTCCTCGGATGTCAAGCGGGTCGGTGTTGGTATGGGCCGGACCCTGAAGGCTGCCGTTGAGGAAATGCCCCGGTTGGCGCGCCCGGACCTGGCGGTCATGTCCATATGTGGATCGCTCACGCGGACCCTGTCGGCAAACCCTTACGATGTGGTGCAATTGCTGCAGGAGCGAACCTCCGCGGAGGGGTATTATCTGCCAGTTCCCTATTTCGCTGAAAGCCTCGAAGAGAAAAACATGTTCCTCGGCCAGCGAAGTGTGCAGGATCTGTTGGGTCGCGCCCGCAAGGCGGATGTCTTCGTTGTTGGCATTGGGTCTGTTGAAGAAGAAGGGCATCTTATTCAGCGCGGCATGATTACCACGGAAGAGCAGGAAGAGTTGAACCGCAGCGGCGCCGTGAGCGACCTGATGGGCCGCTTTTTAACACTCGATGGAAATATCGCACCTGTGCACCTCGGGGACTGTGCTGTTGGTCTCCATTTCAACGAGGTCCGGGGAAGCCGACTAATTGCGCTGGTAGGCGGTGAAAGTAAGGTCGATGCGACACTTGCTGCATTGCGTGCTGGTGTCATTACCGATCTGATTGCGGATGAAACCCTTGCAAGGGCATTGCGTGAGAGGATCGGGTTAAAGCTGGCGTATTCTGCCTGAAGCAGAGCGCTATGAGGGGAAGTAATGAGAGGCCGCCCTGTCGGGTGGTTCGAAGTGTCGGAGGACATATAAGTGAAGAAGCTCCTGACGATTAGCGCCGCCCTCGCGGGCATGGCGTTTTCCGCGACTGCTATGGCAGCAGATATCAAGCCGGCAGTTCTTTATGATCTGGGCGGAAAATTCGACAAGTCGTTCAACGAAGGCGCCTACACTGGCGCGCAAAAGTTCACGGCTGACACAGGTATCGAGTTCCGCGATTTTGAGATCCAGAACGACAGTCAGCGCGAGCAGGCACTGCGCAACTTCGCAAAGCGCGGTCAGAGCCCGATTATCGCGATTGGCTTTTCGCAGGCCAATGCAGTCGAAAAGGTAGCCAAGGAATACCCGGACATTCAGTTCGGTATCGTCGACATGGTGGTTGATCTGCCGAATGTACGGTCCATCGTGTTCAAGGAACAGGAAGGGTCCTACATCGTTGGCATGCTGGCTGCGATGGCCTCGGAAACCGGGAAAGTCGGTTTTGTTGGCGGTATGGACATTCCGCTCATCCGCAAGTTTTCCTGCGGCTATAAGCAGGGTGTTCTAGCCGTTAAGTCCGATGCGGAAGTCTTCGAAAACATGACCGGCACGACCGGCGCGGCCTGGAATGACCCGGTCAAGGGCGGTGAGCTTGCCAAGTCCCAGTTCGATCGTGGCGCGGATGTTATTTATCATGCTGCTGGTGGTACAGGGCTCGGTGTGCTGCAGGCTGCTGCTGACGCTGGCAAGCTGGGTATCGGTGTCGATAGCAACCAGAATGGCTTGCACCCGGGGTCGGTTTTGACCTCCATGCTGAAGCGTGTTGATGTTGCTGTCTACAAGGCATTCGAAGACGCGAAGAACGATGCCTGGACGTCCGGCTTTGAAGTTCTCGGTCTTGCGGAAGGTGGTGTCGATTGGGCTCTCGATGAAAACAACGAGAAGCTGATCACCCCTGAAATGAAGGCGGCGGTTGATACGGCTAAAGCCGATATCATCTCCGGCAAAGTCACCGTTCATGATTACATGGCGGATAAGAACTGCCCGTTCTAATCCCATGAATCTGTTCCGCGCGCCGATTAAGAGCGCGCGGAACATGGTTGCCGGTCGCCGCGATGCGCTGGCTGCTGGAGGTAGACTGGAGGTCTGGTTATGCGAAGGATATTGGCGGGACTGGTCGCGTGTGCAGCAGTCCTGGGTGCAGAAATTCAGCCTGCCAGCGCCGATCCGGCCATTGTCTATTCCGTTGGCGGGAAGTTTGACGGCTCCTTTAACGAAAGTGCCTACAAAGGTGTTGAGCGCTATCGCAAGGAAACCGGCGCGAATGTCCGGGAGTTCGAACTTGTGCGTGATGCGCAAAGTCTGCAGGCGCTTCGCAACTTTGCCAGCCGGGGTGACGAGCCAGTTGTTGCGATCGGGTTCAATCAGGCTTCGGCTGTGACCGCCGCCGCTAAGGCTTTTCCTGAAACATCTTTCGCCATTATCGACATTGTGGTCGATGAGCCGAATGTTGCTTCCTACGTTTTCAAGGAACACGAGGGAGCCTATTTGGCGGGCATCTTGGCCGCGAAGGCGACGAAGACCGGAACAATTGGCTTCGTTGGCGGCATGGATATTCCAATCATCCGGCGCTTTTTATGTGGCTACCGCCTGGGGGCCAACTCGGTAAATCCGGATGTCCGTGTCTTATTCAACATGGCAGGAAGTACACCCGCGGCTTTTGCCGATCCGGTTCGCGGGGCGGAACTTGCGCGAATCCAGATCAGACAAGGCGCCGATGTCATCATCCAGGCAGCCGGTGGCACGGGCCTCGGCGTCTTGCAAGCCGCAGCGGATGCCAATGTTCTTGGCATTGGAACGGATTCAAATCAAAACGGGCTGCATCCGGGCAACGTCCTGACCTCCATTCGCAAGCGGGTCGACAATGCGGTCTATGTCAGCTTTGACGCTGCCGCCAAGGGGACATTCAAACCTGGTATCCGGGTTCTGGGCGTCGCGGAAGGTGGAATGGATTGGGTTATCGATGACAACAACTGGGCCCTCATTACACCGGATATGAAAGCTGCGGCGGAGGCCGCCGTGACCGCAATTTCCACTGGTGCCATCAAGGTGCATGACGTCGTTTCAGATGGGGCGTGCCCGTTATCCTGAGGTTGGAAGCTGGAAGAGCGGACATCGAGAATGAGTGGAGAGTCCCAGTAATGTCGAGGCTTGCATGAATGATATCCCGGCGATTGAGCTGCGAAAGATCAACAAGAGTTTCGGTCCGGTTCATGCGAACAAGGACATTGACCTTGTTGTGAAGAAGGGCTCGATCCACGGCATCGTTGGTGAAAACGGGGCCGGTAAGTCGACGCTCATGTCCATCCTGTATGGCTTCTACCAAGCCGATAAGGGGGACATCCTCGTAGATGGCAAAAAGGCCTCTATCAGCGATTCCAAGACTGCGATTTCTATGGGCATCGGAATGGTTCACCAGCATTTCATGCTGGTCGATAATTTCTCGGTTCTCGAGAATGTCATCCTGGGGGCAGAACGCGGTGCCAGGCTTGCCAAGGGCATTGGGGCTGCTCGCAAGGAACTCAAGCGCCTGGAGGAGGACTACGAGCTGCGGGTCGATCCTGACACGTTGATTCAGGATCTGCCGGTTGGCTTGCAGCAGCGCGTGGAAATTCTGAAGGCACTCTACCGGGGTGCAGAAATTCTCATTCTGGACGAGCCCACGGGAGTTTTGACCCCGGCGGAGGCCGATCATCTCTTCAAAATTCTTGAAGTGCTGAAGAATGAGGGAAAGACAGTTCTGCTGATCACGCACAAGCTGCGCGAAATCATGGCGGTTACAGATACAGTGTCCGTCATGCGCCGCGGTGAAATGGTGGCGACACGGAAAACCACGGAAACCTCCATGGAGGACCTGGCCGAGCTGATGGTCGGGCGCAGTGTTCTGCTTAGCGTCGACAAGAAGCCGGCACAGCCCAAGGAAAAGGTGCTTGCGGTTGATGGTTTGAACGTGACGGACAATCGGGGGGTCCAGGTTGTCAAAGATGTCTCCTTCGACGTCCACGCTGGTGAAATTGTCGGCATTGCGGGAGTGTCAGGCAATGGCCAGTCGGAGTTGCTTGAAACGATTGCCGGCATTCGCAGGGCGAGCGGGGGAACAGTCTGGATAGATGGGGAGACGACGGACCTTGCAGTTCGCAATGTCGATCCCGCGGAAATGCGTAACCGGAGCTTGGGGCATGTGCCCGAGGACCGGCACAGGATGGGGCTTGTGACGAGCTTTGCCGAGTATGAAAATGCCATTCTTGGGTATCATACGGATCCGAAATACTCCAAGGGCATGTTCCTGGACGTTGCCGGGATCAAGGAACTGGCAAAGACTGAAATCGAGAAATACGACATCCGGCCACCCAATCCCCTTTTGAAGACCGCGAATTTTTCTGGCGGCAACCAGCAGAAGATTGTCCTCGCACGTGAAATCGAGCGGGATCCGACGGTGCTTCTGGTCGGTCAGCCCACCCGCGGAGTTGATATAGGCGCCATCGAGTTCATTCATAAACGGCTCATCGAATTGCGCGACGCGGGCAAAGGCATCCTGCTTGTGTCGGTGGAACTCGATGAAATCCGTGCGCTAGCGGATCGGGTGCTTGTTATGTTCGATGGAGCGATTGTTGGGGAACGGGCTCCCGACGCAGGCGAAAGCGAACTTGGCCTTCTCATGGCCGGTGTACACGGAGAGACTGTATGAGTTCGGGGCAATTGCCGCGCTGGGTGGATTTTGGCCTGATCCCGGCCTTGAACCTGATCGCCGCCTTCCTGGTGTCGGGGCTTGTGGTGCTATTGATTGGCGAGAATCCTCTCGAAGCTGTCCGGATTCTCATATGGGGATCGCTGGGTTTTGGTGAAGGCATCGGTTTTACTCTGTTCAATGCCACCAACTTCATCTTCACTGGTTTGGCGGTGGCAGTGGCATTTCATGCAGGGCTTTTCAATATCGGCGGTGAGGGGCAGGCTTATGTCGGGGGACTCGGTGTCGCCTTTGCTTGCCTGATGCTGGATCAATACGTGCCTTGGTGGGTGACAATGCCCTTTGCCGTTGCTGGTGGTGCCCTCTTCGGTGCTGCATGGGCCTTTATTCCGGCCTGGCTTCAGGCGACGCGCGGCAGCCATATCGTGATTACCACGATCATGTTCAATTTCATCGGCGCTGCTCTGATGGGATATCTGCTGGTGGATGTGATCACCAAGCCAGGCTCGATGCAGCCCGAAACAAGAACCTTTGAAGCTGGTGGCCAGCTGCCATTGCTCGACAATCTTCTTCCTGGAAATTTCTTCGGAACATCACAGGTCAATCTGTCTCTGGTGATCGCGTTGCTTTGCTGCGTGGCTGTCTGGGGCCTTATCTGGCGCACGAAGCTCGGCTACGAAATCCGCACCTTCGGAGCCAACCCGACAGCCGCTGTCTACGCGGGTATTTCACCAATCCGGATCATAATTGTCACGATGCTGATTTCAGGTGGATTGGCCGGACTTATGGCGATCAATGAAATCATGGGCGCCCAGCACCGGCTGTTGATTGAGTTCGTCGCGGGCTACGGCTTTGTCGGTATCGCGGTTGCCCTGATGGGCCGCGCCCACCCGGTGGGGATTGTGCTCGCAGCGATCCTGTTCGGCATGCTCTATCAGGGGGGCGCAGAGCTCTCTTTCGAGAAGCCCGCAATTACCCGTGACATGATTGTCGTCATTCAGGGCCTTGTGATCCTCTTCGCCGGCGCACTCGAATACATGTTCCGGCCCGCATTGGTGCAGCTGTTCAGCTTCAGCAACACGCCATCCGGCAAGGAGGGGTAGGAGATGGATATGTTCGACACCCTTATTCTGATCCTCGATTCGACGGTTCGCCTTGCGACACCTCTTCTGTTTGCATGCCTGGCAGGGCTCTACTCAGAGCGTTCCGGCGTTGTTGATATCGGGCTGGAAGGAAAGATGCTGGGAGCCGCCTTCGGCGCGGGAGCCGTCGCCTATCTGACTGGCAATGCCTGGTTAGGCCTTCTCGCGGGGATAGGTGTCGCAATTGCTCTGGCTCTGTTGCACGGGTTTGCCTCGATCACCAACCGCGGCAATCAGATCGTCTCCGGGGTTGCCATCAACTTTCTTGCCGCCGGTCTCACCGCCCTTCTCGGGCAGTCCTGGTTCAGGCAGGGAGGCCGCACACCGCCCTTGTCCAAGGACGGGCGGTTTCAGAACATCGAGTTGCCGTTCTCTGCAGAGCTTCAGGACGTGCCTGTCATCGGCCCCATCTATTCAGAGCTCCTGTCGGGGCATAATATTCTCGTTTACATTGCATTCCTTGCGGTGCCGGTAACCTGGTGGGTTCTGTTTCGCACGCGTTTCGGATTGCGTTTGCGGGCCGTTGGAGAAAATCCGGCAGCGGTCGATACAGCGGGTATTTCAGTGACATGGTTGCGTTACCGCGCGGTCATTGCCTGCGGCATTCTCTGTGGTCTGGCTGGGAGCTATCTGTCGATTGCCCAGTCCTCCGGCTTTATCAAGGATATGACGGCGGGGCGTGGTTTTATCGCATTGGCGGCACTTATCTTCGCGAAGTGGAAACCCGGCAACGCCATGATGGCGTGTCTTCTGTTCGGGTTCCTCGATGCGGTTGCGATCCGGCTGCAGGGCCAGGAAGTGCCAGGTGTCGGCGAGGTGCCGGTGCAGTTCTTCCAGGCGCTTCCTTACATTCTAACCGTTGTTTTGCTCGCTGGTTTCATTGGCAAAGCAATACCGCCAAAGGCGTCTGGTGTTCCCTATTTGAAAGAGCGTACATGAGTGGTTTGAAGACCCTGTTCGAGACGGCGAAAGCTGCGCGGGAGGCCGCTTATGCGCCTTACTCGAACTTTAAGGTAGGCGCTGCTATTCGAGCAGAAGACGGCACAGTCTTCGCCGGATGCAATGTCGAGAATGCGGCTTTTCCGGAAGGTGTTTGCGCTGAGGCTGGAGCGATCAGCGCCATGGTGCTCGCAGGCGGTGCGAGGATCGCGGAGGTGATGGTGATTGCCGATGCGGCGCTTTGCACCCCGTGCGGCGGCTGCCGGCAGAAGCTGAAGGAATTTGCAGGCAACGGCATGAGAATTCATGTCGCCAACCTGGAAGAAGTGAAGCAGAGCTTCTCTATGGAAGAGCTCTTGCCCGCAGGATTTGAACTTGAGGAAAAGGACTGACCACCCATGAGCGGTTTTGGTCGTGAATGCGCGG
>JBNKOQ010000002.1:0-29431 GCA_050294735.1 Roseibium sp.
AGCCGGAAGCTCGGGATACCGTAGCGGAGCATGCCGCCGGGTTTCTCTTTGTCGTCGAACACGGTAACCGCGTAGCCCCGTTTCTTGAGCTCGAAAGCCGCGGTCAGACCGGAGGGGCCGCCGCCGATAACCGCAATCTCATCTACACCAAGCTCTGCCGCCAGCTCTTCCGCCCGTGTCAGCGCCGCATCAAGCGAGGTCGCCGCCTCGGCGCCCTCTGGCGCGTAAGAGGCATCCCGGCTGATCACCACATGCGGGCGGCCCGGCAAGGGCTTTCCCAGCGACAGGAAGGTCTTGCGGCCCATCACCACGGGCCTGCCCATCGTTTTCGCCTTGAAGTGCTTCAAATCCGACGACAGCTTCCAGGGCATGTCGTTGTCCGCACCAATGACGCCGTTGGCCGCGACCGCGGCAACCAGAACAATCTCGGTCATCTCGATTCCCTTGTCCGTTCAACCAGTCATAGGCACAAGAGGCAGGAGGCGCAATTACCGCCATTCACCCGCCAGTAAGATTACAGCACCGTCGGCAACCAGGTGACAATTTCCGGAAACAGGAACAGGATGGCGATGGCCAGAACCTGCAGGAGCACAAAGGGCAGCACGCCCTTGTAAATCTCCATCGATGGCATGTCCGCCGGAGCGACGCCGCGCAGATAAAACAGGGCAAAGCCGAAAGGCGGTGTCAGGAACGAGGTCTGCAGATTAACCCCGACGACGACCCCGAGCCAGACCGGGTCCACATCCATGGCCAGAAGGACCGGCGCGGTGATCGGGATGACAATGAAGATGATCTCGAAGGTATCCAGAATGAAGCCGAGCAGGAACATGATGGCCATGACCAGCGCCAGTGCCATCAACCTCCCGCCGGGCAGAGTGGTCAGAACCTCATGCACCAGGGTTTCGCCGCCCATCAGCCGGAAAACCACGGAAAACACCGAAGCCCCGAACAGAATGACGAACACCATCGACGTGATGGAGGCTGTGGCAAACACCGTTTCACGGATGATTTTGAAGCTGAGACGGCCGCGCAGCAGGGCCAGCACCATGGCGCCGACCGCCCCGACTGATGACGCCTCGGTTGGCGTTGCAATTCCGCCAAGGATCGAGCCGAGCACCGCAAGGATCAGCGCCAGCGGCGGGATCATGGCGACGAGAATATCCCGGCCGAGATGTTTCTTTTCGTCTTGCGGCACCGGTGTCGCCGGACAAGACATCGGATCGGTCATCGCCTTGAACACCACCCAGAGCGCATAAAGCCCGGCCAGCAGCAGCCCCGGCAGCATGGCACCGGCAAACAGATCCCCGACGGAAACGGGCGTGGGCGCGAAATTGCCCTTTTCCATCTGCACCTGAGCGTTGATGCCCGACAGCATGTCCCCCATGAAGATGAGCACGGTCGAGGGCGGAATAATCTGACCCAAGGTGCCGGAAGCGCAAATCACGCCACTTGCCAGTTTCGGGCTGTAGCCCGCCCGCAGCATCGCCGGCAGGGAGATCAGCCCCATGGTCACCACTGTCGCCCCGACAACGCCGGTGGAGGCCGCCAGCAAAGCGCCGACAAGAACAACCGACAGCCCCAGCCCGCCAGGAAGATTGCCGAACAGCTTGCCCATCGTCAGGAGCAGCTGCTCGGCGATCTTCGACCGCTCCAGCATCACGCCCATGAAGATGAACAGCGGCACGGCCACCAGCACCTCATTGGTCATATAGCCAAGGTAGCGGCTCGGCAGGCTGCCGAAACTGGATGCGTCGAACACTCCGAACCACATGCCGGCGAGACCGAACAGCAGCGACACACCGGCCAGGGTAAAGGCCACCGGGAACCCGAGCAGCAGAAAGCCAATGATGCCGAAGAACATGAGCCCGGACAGAAGCTCGCCAATGAGAACCGGGTCCATCAGGCAGCGCCCTCCGGAGCGGTGTTCTCCCGGCGGCGGTACTTCATCTCGTCCGGCACCAGATCACCCCGCCCGCCCAGCACCAGAACCGACCGCAGCACCATCGCGATGCCCTGCAAGGCCACCAGCACCGCAAAGCCTAGAATGAAGCTTTTCAGCACGAACAGCCCCGGCAGCCCGCCGACATTGGCCGAGCGTTCGAAATAGCGCCAGGACTGCGCGGCAAATGGCAAGGCGTAGATCAGCACGACAAAGGTGAAGGGCAGCAGGAACAGCACAGCGCCGATCAGGTCGCAGACCGCTTTGTGCCGCTCCCCCGCAGACCGGTAGAAGATATCGACCCGCACATGATCGTCCCGCAGCAGCGCGAACCCGGCGACGGCGGTGAACATCGCGCCGTTGAGCCAGACATAGAGATCCTGCATCCAGACAAAGCTGGTGGCAAAGACATAGCGCAGCACGACAACCGCGAAGCAGGTGAGCACGATGGCCAGCGCGCACCAGGAAAAGACACGTCCGGCGAGCGAATTCAGGCCGCATATCAGGCGGATGATCCTTGCGATCATGGTCATGGAGTTTCCCTGGCACCTTGAAAGGAGCGTGCCGGAGATGACATGAACCGCCGCCCGGTGACAAGCCCGAAGGCCTGACACCGGGCGGAAAGGTCATGAATATGGCGCCCGCCTCACATTATGCTCCCGCTACAGGCTCCTTCCGCAGGTGGAGGGAAAAACCAGCAGCATCGCCCGTTTTCCCGCCAATGTCCCCTCGCCATAGCGGTCCCCCCAGCGGGCCGCGTTATGTTCGCCCACGCCATAGGCAAAACCGTAGGAATACACCCGTTCGACCCAGCCTTTCAGGATCGCCTTTGCGCCCGCGCCTTTGATCCCTCCGGTCCAGGCAGTCAGCCCGGAAAGCAGGGAATCCCTGCCTTGAGGAGTGTCTCTTCCAGCAGGGGATTGCTGTCCGGTCCCGGGGCTGCAATTAGCATGTTACTTGCGCTTTCCTTCTGGCTTTCATTGTAGATGCGGCGGGATCAAAGCCGGGCACTCAACCTTCACCGGTGCTTGGTGCAGTCCCGGTCTCGCCGCGCAGAACAAGCAGAGCCGCCAGGATGATGGCAGCACTGCCGGACAAGACGAGATAGCCGGTCGTGATCGAGGTCGCTTCCATCAGCGGCCCCAGCAGAAGAGGCGAGACGAATTGACCGAGAAACATGCACGTGCTGAACACGGCCATGGCGCGTCCGAGCAGAGACTCCGGCACGTAGTCGTCGATCAGGACGGACGTGGTGGAAAACGCCAGAGCATTGCCGACACCGAGCGTGGCGCTCGCAACGGCGAGCACGATGAAGTCGCCGGACGTGCCGAGGGTCAGGAAGGCGAGGACCCACGTCAAAGCGGTCAGGCGCAATAGGGCAAGATAGGAAAAGCGCTTGCCCAGCCACCCGAAAACGATCCCGACAAGGCTGGACGTCGCCGCCATCAGAGCCATGTAGAGCGAGACCAATACCGGTGCCGTAAGGCCGAGTTCGCTCAGCCGCAGCGGCAGAAAGACCGCCAAGGCATAAAGCATGACAGCCTGCGTTACGACCAGGAAGTAAACGGCAATGAGGGCTGGCCGAAGCAGTAGGGTGAGGACAGATCCCCTGTTCCGATCCGAACTTGGCTCACTCCCGGACCTGGGAATGACGGCCAGCGCGGCGAGACCCAGGGGCACGCCAACAGCGTACAGACCGAAGGTGGCGTGCCACGAGAAAGCCGTGGCCAGGCCGCCGCCGATGATGGGAAACAGAACACCGCCCAAGCTGGTCGCCGTGGTGCGCCAGCCCATGACACGATCCCGGATTGCACCGCGATAAAGCGACAGCATTGCCACCGTGGTTCCAGCGAAAACGAACGCCGCTCCGATGCCGAAGATCGCACGGCTGACGATTAATGCCGAATAGCTGGATGTAACGATCCCCGCGCTGCCGGCCAGCCCGTAGAGCAGCAAGCCGCCGGCCAGTGGCCCGCGCGCACCCCATCGGTCGATCATCCAGCCTGCCAGCGGGCTGACGATGGCAATAACAAGCCCGTGCATCGTGAGAATGAGGCCGGCCGCTGTTGCGTCGATCCCGAGGTCGCCGCGCATGAGTTCCACGACCGGTGCGATCGCCGACCCGGCCATCACCGCGAGCGTCGAGGCGAGCAGCAGCAGCGTCAGCGCTGCGCGATAAGGGATCTGAGCTTCTCGGGGGTCTTCTCCGTCGAGAATCGGAATTGCACGCATGAACTTCTTCCTGGGTGAGACGAAACTTCGCGGATTAATGTGCCACTTCGTATAATTTGTCAATTAGTGGCATTTTATGATTGGGCGCAATTGCGCTTCAGCCGCGATATGATTAAATTGCGGTATGGAATCGAGCGCCAGCACCTCAGACAATCGGCGGCTGCCACTTCGGGAACGAAAGAAACGTCGCACCCGGCGCGCACTCGCCGACACCGCTCTCGAGCTTTTTGCCGAGAAAGGCTTTGCCGCGACGACTCTTGATGAACTGGTCGATCGCGTGGACGTCTCGAAGAGAACCTTCTTCCGCTACTTCGCGTCCAAAGAGGACGTCGCCATAGCGACCGAAGCCGAGTTCTGGGAAGCCTATATCGATGAGGTTCGCGGCCGCGATGTGCAGGGGCGCTTTCTCGCCTTCCTGAGAGAAGCCCTCCTGGCCTCGCTCCGCTCAATGGACGCGGATTGGGACAGCCGTTTCCTCCAGGCACGAAGGATTGTGGCTTACGCAGGCAGCTCCGTCCTGTACGACCACTCGGAGCTTGCCTCGCTGCGGGCACAGAGACAGTTGATCGGCGTTCTCGGAGACAAAGTCGGCATAGACGGCCGGGAAGATGTCCGTTTCCGCATGCTCGGCGAATTTGTGCTCGGTGCCTGGCGCTGCGGCGCCAGCAATTGGGTTGCCGGCCGGGGAGCGGGAGCACAAGGCATCCGGGGGCATGGTGGCCGCGACACGCTCATGCGCAGGGTGGAGGAAGCGTTTGACGCGATTCCCGAAACCCTTTCGCTTACCGCGGATGAATGAGAGCGGCGGCATAACCCGGCAGGAACAATGCGCACCTGTCCCCCGGTGAAGTTCGTAGCGAGCGCGGCCATCAGAACAGCGAAACGGCAGCCACGCAAACATGACAGCCGACGCATCACGACCAATTGAATTTTATTGGAAAATGTGGCCGAAAGCGCTTTGCTGACATGCTTAGACCCGTGCGATTGCTTCGCGTTCCAGCTCCGTAATCAGGTGCCGTAAGAGACTTTGCCACCGCCCGGTTGCGAACGCCCAAAAAAGTTTTTCCCCGTCCTGTCCGAAACCCAGCCTCTCGCGCGTCCTTGACGAGAATACTCGCAGGGAGACGCACATGATCGCTCACAATCGGCCCATGGTTCTGTTGGACATCGCCATCTATTTCGTTGTCACGCTCGGCTTTGCTGTGCTCTGGCATCTCGTCTGGTTCTCCAGCGCCTACACGGCTCTGAACTGGCCAGACCCGTCGGAGGCGGATGTGCCGCTCGGCGCCCTGGCGGTCTTCGTTCAGGCCGTTGTGCTGGCTCTCACGGTCGACTGGGCGTCAGAGCAAAGCCGGACCCGGAGTGCAATTGTCCGGGTCGTGATCCTTGCCTTTGCATTCCTTTGGTCCAGTCACGTCATCGGCGACGCCGCTAAATGCGGCTTTCTTCCGAAGGGCAGTTTCGTGGCGTTGGAGAGTGTCTATCTGGCAATCCAGTTCGTGATCTACGGTGCTTTGCTTTGGATAGGACATTCGCTTTGGGATCGGCGCCTCAAGAAGTAACATCCATAATGAAAATGGAGGAATTCAGCCCTTGCTATATTCAGTCCTGATCTTCGGCGTTGAGGGCGTCGCGGAGCGCCTGCCAGCAGACGAGCATGAAGCCTTGCTGGACATGCATCGGAACCTGCAGGCCAAATTGCAATCCGAAGGTAAGTATCGTGGTTCTGTCCAACTGATGCCGCCGTCTACAGCCATGACTGTTGGCGACAGAGGCGGCGGCGTCACCGTGCTGGACGGCCCCTTCGCGGAATCCAAGGAACAGATACTGGGCTTCTATCTTGTCGAATGCGACACAATCGAAGAAGCGCTTGAGGCCGCGAAGGCGCTGCCGCAAGGTGTTGCCACGATGGAGGTGCGGCCGGTTCGTTGGACGGGCGGTCTTTAGGCGATGACGACCGGCCTGACCGACGCGATTGTCGCCGACAGCCGGCCGCGCGCGCTCGCCGCTTTGCTGCGCTCTTTCCGTAACTTGGACAAGGCCGAGGATCTCTTTCAGGAGGCCTGTCTCAAGGCCGCTGAACGCTGGGAGGTTGACGGGACGCCGCGTGATCCGACCGCCTGGCTTATCCGCGTCGCCCGCAACGCCGGCATCGACCGCATCCGCAGGGATCGACGGTTGTCTTTCGAGGATGTCGAGGCGGCGTCCGACTCATCGGAGGTGGTTGGGGACCATCAAGCCGATGCCGCAGAAAAGCTGGACCGCGCCGAATATAAAGACGATGTCCTGCGCTTGATGTTTCTGTGTTGCCATCCGGATCTCAAGACACAGGAGCAACTTATACTGGCGCTCAGGGTGATTGTCGGCCTGTCAGTGAACGAAATCGCGCGCGCCTTCGTCGTGACGCCGGACACGATGCAGAGACGCATCTCGCGGGCAAAGAACCACGCCGGCGCTCTGGCGAGCAGGCTGGAACCGCCCGGCCTCGCGGAACGCGCCGAGCGCCTGAACGCCGTGCAGACGGTGATCTATCTGCTTTTCAATGAAGGTTATTCCGCCAGCCAGGGCGACGAACTAATCCGGCATGCGCTGTGCGAGGAAGCGATCCGTCTCGCGCGCCTTCTGCTCTCCCTGTTCCCCGGACAGGCGGAAACGATGGGGCTTTTGGCGCTATGCCTCAATCAACACGCCCGCAGCGCCGCGCGTATAGACGCCGATGGCAAGCTGGTGTCGCTGGAAGATCAGGATCGAACGCTCTGGGACGAAGCGTTGATAAAGGAAGGACGCATCCTGATCGAAAAAGCGTTGCGACATGGACGTCCAGGGCCGTTGCAGGTGCAGGCGGCCATCGCCGCCGTGCATTGCTCGGCCAAGCGCGCTACGGATACGAACTGGGCCGAAATCGCGCGGCTGTATGCCGCGCTTGAAGCCCTTGCGCCGAGCCCAGTGGTGCAGCTCAACAGGGCTGTCGCCGTCTCCAAGGCAGAGGGGCCCGAAGCGGCGCTGAACCTCCTGGCACCGCTAGCGGAGGATCTTCAACGCTATCGACCCTATCATGCGGTGCGGGCGGCGCTGCTGGAGGAAACAGGGGCTGCGAAAGCTGCGATTGAGGCGCTTGAAGCGGCTCTCGATTGTTCCCCGACGCGCCAGGAGGCCGACTACCTGACCGGTAAAATCGCGGCACTTCGTCTAGGGGCAACGACCCCGATCAAGTGACCCTTGCGACAAGCGGAATCCGTTCGGTCCAGCCAAATTCTTTTTTCCTGACAATTGTCCGTTTCGCACATCGCCAGACGTCCTTCGGCCAGGCGCTGCGAAAGTGGCGTGCGAAATCGCTCAACACAAGGAGAATTGCGATGACCGACCCGAACACCACACATGGCGCTCCAAGCTGGATCGAACATTCCAGCACCGACACCGAAGCCGCGCGGAAATTCTATGAGGACGTGCTTGGCTGGACCATCGGCGAAATGCCGATGAAGGATGGGTCCACCTATCCGATGATCATGGTCGGCGACAAACCGGTTGGCGGCTTCCCTCCCATGTCCGGTAAGGGCGGTTGGCTTCTCTACATTACCGTCGATGATGTCGATGAGCGGGTCGCTAAGGCAAAGTCCGCAGGCGCACAGATTGTCCGCGAGGCAATGACCGCGCCGGGCGTCGGCCGTATGGCGGCCATATCCGATCCGTTCGGCGCGCAGATCGCCTTCATCGACTACAGCAAGGCGTAACGAAGCCACCGCCGGTCGGGGTCCCGGGGCACCGGCTGGCGCGGCGCTCGTATTGTGAGGAAAAAAGACCATGCAGGCCCATATTCTGTCTGTCGTCGCCTATTTCATCGTCACCTTTGGCGTTCAGGCTGCGAACCATTTTGTCATCAACACAGCGCATTATGCGCGCGAGAAAATCATTGCGCCCGAGCCCGTTCTTTGGGGCGGCCTCGCGGTGATTTTGATTCAGGGCGTGATCCTGACTTTCCTGTATTCGCGACTGCGGTCCACGTTCGCCGGCCTGACAGGCGGTCTCGCCTTCTCGCTTGTGATGGGCACATTCCTGGCGAGTTACATCGCACTTACCGAACCCTCGAAATACCTCATCTCGTCCAAGCTGGAATGGGCGCTTGTCGAGGCTGGCGCCTCTACCCTCCAGTTCGCCATTTTCGGACTGGCTCTTGGACTGATTTATGCGACGTTCGGAACACCGGCCGTGGAGGGAACAGATGGCAGTCGATGAAGGCCTAAACGAAATCTATCGCAGCGGGCTTGTTGAGGTGCCCGGCGAGACTGAAAAGAAGATGATGGGCGGGGTCTGCTTCATGGTGAACGGCAACATGCTGGGCGGTGCCCATCGCGAGAAGGATGGAACCGGCTATTTCATGTTCCGTGTCGGAAAAGAAAACGCTGCGAGCGCCGAAAAGATCGGCGGTGGCGAGGTCCTGAAACAGGGGGGCGCGTCATGAGCGGGCTCTACTTCGTCGAGGCGGACGAGTGTTCCGATACCCTGTCTGAGAAATGGAAATCGCTGGCGCTCAGCCAACGCCACGCAAAAGCTCTTCGAGGTAAAGAGAGTCCGAAGGAGTTAGATTGAGAAGTTGCCGCCGGATATTGTGGGCGAGTGTTGTGGCTTGACGATCCATGCGGTCGCTAAAGGGCTCATTCGATCCTTCGCTCCCGATGCCTAGAACAGACAAATACTCTCCACCGTGATCCGAGTTCGAATAGACATCGCATCCGCTGGGGACGAAAGCGACACCATTAGGATATGTAAGAAACGGGATGACTCGGTCACTGGCCAAGGCGTGGATCCCGGACTGACTGTCGAAGGCGAAACCGATCTGCGGTTCCATCGCGGTGTAGCGCGCCATATAGGCTTGCCCTGGGAGGAGCTCGATAGTCCACCGCCCTCCGAAGGCGACGTTCTATCCAGCTGAGCTACGGGTGCTGACCGGGCAATTGCAGGTGCTGCTGCCCGGCTACACCTTACCACCTGTTGCCATGAACATGCTGGTCGTGCCCGAACGCTCAAGGCTTCACCGGGTCCGCATACTCATCGACTTCCTTGCCGAAAGGATCGGCGCCTGCCTGCGCACCGGCTGACCCGCTTTTACCCCGCAGCCCGGGAAAGGCCGTAACAATGAACAGGCCGGCCAAAACCAGCCCGGTGCCGAAAACACTCTGGACTGTCACGCTTTCCCCCACCACAACGCCGGCCAGAAGCCAGGCAACCACGGGTTCCGTCAGGGCCAGGGTAACTGCGGTTGAGGCGGCAACCCGGGTCAGGCTCCAAGTGTAAAGTGCGTAAGACAATCCCGTCGCACCGACACCGAGAAAGACGAGCCCCAGCCAGGAGACCGGATCCCCCAGCCAGCCGAGCGGTGCAAAGGCCAGCACCGGCAAGGTGACAATGGCGGCGACACTGAAGGTGGCAGCGGCGATGGCGGTGGATGGCGCGAGGTGACCGATCCGGCTGGTCGTCAAAGAATAGGCCGCATAGCAACCTCCCGCCAGCAAAGCCAGCAAAACACCGGTCAGCGAGCCGTCCACTTCACCGCCAGCCTGGCCCAGAAGGCCGACACCGGCAATCGACAACCCCTGCCCCATCAGGCGCAAACCACCGGGCCATTTCCGGCTTATAGCCACCTCCACCGCAGTCGCCCAGACCGGCGCGCTGCCGATGGCAACCGCGGTTCCAATCCCGATCCCCGCCTGTGTGATCGCCCAGAAAAACAGAAGATTGTAACCGCCGATAGCAATACCGGCGAAGAGGACAGGCAACCGGGGCAGAAACCTCAGAGCCTGACGGCAACCGGGCTGTAAAGCCGCCAGAAACAAAAGCGACACCGCCCCGAATACAAGCCGCAAGGCCCCCACGGCCAGGGGGTCGCGCCCGGCAGGCATCAGCGCCTGCACCGTTCCGGTGGTTCCCCAAAGGATCGCCGCCACCACAATCGCGGCAACACCCAGTAATCTTGAAGACATCCTTGTCACGCCCATCCCGTTTAGTCCAAGCCCTTGGAGCTAACGGAGCGGGAGCGGCCGGTATTGACCTGATGTTTCTGATTATTGACCCGGCGTTCCGGACGCCCGGCGGCGCCAGACACCCGGTGTGTGCCCGGTCTCCCGGCGCATGGCGCGGGTCAGGGCGCTCTGGTCGGAAAAGCCGCTGCGCAAGGCGATTTCCGCCAGTGGCATCGCCGTTCCCGCCAATGCCGCCTGAGCAAGCTGCAATCTGATGCGCGTCACATAGCGGGCGGGCGCTTCGGCCCCTTCCGCGGCCAGGCACCGGTAAAGCACCGACCGGCTGACTCCCATCTCCCGGGCCATCCGCTCCGCCGGCCAGTCGGCCGCCGGATCAAGACGGATTTTCTCACCGAGCCTCTCACCGAACCTCTGGCCGGGAGCTGGCAAGACCGGCTCGGCCGCGATGGCTCCTGTCACGAGATGCGCCAGCGCCGCCCGGTCTCCCTCATCCAGACAGGCGGTCTGGCTGCGCAGCCCGGCAAATTCGATGAGCCGCCGCATATCCGGAGCCGCCGTGAAGAAACGCTCCCGCCCAAGGCGCTCAAAAACCGCCGCGGGGAAAACATTCGCCGGAGTATCAAGAACGAGGGAGCGGTTGGGCCTCAAGCCTTGCTGGGTATGAACCTCCCCCGGCGCGATAAAGGCCAACAGGCTTGGCGACAACCGGGCGCCATGACCACCAATCTCGATCTCCAGCTCACCGTCCATCGGCAGCACCACTTGCAGAAAGTCATGGCTATGCAACGTGCCGGCGTCTTCGTAACTGCGAATATGGAGCTGGGAATTCATCGTCTTACCGGCGTTGCTTGCGGTTCCCCCGAACCACCGGGGAAACAAATCACATCTGTTTCTGTATACCGCCAGGATCAGGCATTTGCACTGTCTGACGGGCACCGGCATGACAAAATCGCTCATTCACAGCAGCCGGACCCATGGCCAGCGCACGGGCGGATCTTCCTGACAGCATCCTGTCAGGAGTTTTTTCAAGACCCCTGTCCGTCTCTGGGGTTGTCCCGCGTCCTATGTCAAACTAACGGCAGCAAGGAGGCCTGGTGATGGAAAAACAGCTGGATCTGACACTTTTGGTGGAGCGTGTCCGCGCATTGATCCCGGAGCGGGACGTCATGCAGATGCCCATGTTCGGCGGCATCTGCTTCATGGTCAGCGGCAACATGCTGGGGTGCGCGTCGAAAAGCGGCCTGATGGTCCGTGTCGGCAAGGACCAGCAGGAGGAAGCCCTCAAGAGCCCTCATGCAACAATCTGCAGCCCCGCCGGGCGGCCCATGGGCGGCTTCATATCCCTGGCGCCGGAAGCCCTTGAAACAGACCGGGAGCTCAAAGCCTGGATCGACATGGCGCGGACCTATGTCTGCTCGCTGCCGCCGAAGAAAAAGACCGAAAAACCGGCCAAAACAGCCCCGCGCCGGAGGACAGCATGAGCAGCGGACCTGCCTTTACCCCGGAAAGTCTGGCGTTTCTCGCCGTGTTGGCCGCCAACAATTCCAAAGACTGGTTCACCGCCAACCGCAAAAGCTACGAGGAGCATATCAAGGCGCCTGCGGAGCAGCTGAAAGCGGACCTTGCCCTCACCCTCACTGAGCGGTGCGGCCAGGACATGGCCGCCAAAATCTTCCGGCTGAACCGGGACCTCAGATTTTCCAAAGACAAGACCCCGTATAACACCCATGTGCGGATGGCCTTCTGGCCGGAAGGCGGCGCGTTCAAGGGCAAGACGGCCCAGCCGCCGAGCTTTTTCCTGTCCATCGAACCGGATCATCTGGTGATCGGCGCGGGCATCATGGCGTTTTCCAGCACCATGCTCAACGCCTACCGCAATGCTCTGGCCACCGGTGACGGAGCCTTGCTCCAAGACCTGCTGTCCGGCCTCGGCAGCGCAGGCTTCACCTTGTCCGAACCGGATCTGAAAAAGCCCGCGCCGGGATTTTCCGCAGATCATCCGCACACGGAGCTCTCCCGCCACAAGGGGCTCGCTGCCTGGAAGACACTCCCCGGCACAAGCCTCATTACGCAGCCCGGCGCGGCAAACAGCCTGCTTGATGCCTGGCAGCCGGTCTTTCCCTTGTGGACTTGGCTGATGGAACGCGAGCAATGACCCAGCCCCCCTTTCAAGATCCAGCGGTCGAGGCGGCCTTTGCCGCCTTCCCCGCTCCGGTTCGCGGCTCCCTTCTGTCCCTGCGCGGTTTGATTTTCAGCACAGCGGCAGAACATCCAAAGGTTGGACGGCTGCAGGAAACCCTGAAATGGGGTCAGCCCGCCTATCTGACGCCGGAGACCCGCTCCGGCTCGACGATCCGCCTGGGCGTTCCCAAAGACGGCGGCTTTGCCCTTTACGCCCATTGCCAGACGACACTCATTTCCGATTTCCGGAGCCTGTTTCCAGATGACTTCGCCTTTGACGGAAACCGGGCGGTTCTGTTCAAGGACGGCGATCCTCTACCCGCCGCTCCCTTGCGGCTGCTGATTGCCAGCGCGCTCACCTACCATTTGAAACTATAACGTCACGCGGAGGTTTTCGTTTTCCCGCGCCAGAAAATGAAGAGGCCTGCCGCGACGATCAGCGTGCAGCCTGCGATCATCATCGCATCGAGCTGCTCGCCGAAGGCAAAGATGCCCAGCCCCACTCCGAACAGCAGCCGCGTGTAGCGGAAAGGCGTCACGGTGGCGACTTCCCCGGTGCGCATGGCTTTCATCAAGGCGCTATAGGCGAGAACGCCGGCCATCACGGTCAGAGCCAGGAACGTCAGCGAGGAACGGCTCGGCTCAACAAGCTCCGTTCCGTCCCAGAGCATAAACAAAGCCCCGGCGACGATGACGGTGAGAAAGCCGTAGAACCCGAGCACGTTCGAACTCAGCGAGATTGGCGCGGCGCGGCTGGCCAGGTCCCGGCCTGCGAAGCCCAGCATGCCGATCACCGCGAAAATCGACAGGACCGAGAAGCTCTCAGCTCCCGGACGCAGCACCAGAAGCACGCCGAACAGCCCGGTGACGATAGCCGTCCAGCGGCGCCAGCCGACCTTCTCGCCGAAGAAGACAGCCGCCCCGAGAACAACGACAATCGGCGTCGCCTGCAAAATGGCCGTCGCCGAGGAGAGAGGCGTCAGCGCGAGGGCCAGAATATAGAAAAGCCGCCCGGCGAGTTCGAACACAAACCGGATGCGCATGGCAGGCGAAACCGCATCGGCGGTCAACAGCCGCTCCCGTTTGAGCCAAGCCAGGCCCACAAAGACCACCGCGCCGCCAGCCCCCATCAGCAGCAGGATTTCGGCGACCGGCAGCTGTTTCGCTGCTCCTTTGACAAAGGCATCTTCCAGGGAAAATGCCGCCATTGCGGCGACCATCCACAGGCTGCCGAGCAGATTGGAGCGCCGGTCGGTGCCAAAACGGATTGATGAGGTCACGAAAGTATCCAGAACTGAAAGAGGAAAAACG
Organism: Roseibium sp.; assembly: GCA_050294735.1. GTDB lineage: Bacteria > Pseudomonadota > Alphaproteobacteria > Rhizobiales > Stappiaceae > Roseibium. Next base: position 13,642 of record JBNKOQ010000002.1, read on the forward strand.
CGCGGACACGCGTTCACACCAGGGGATGTTGGAAAACCCGCCGCCCGGTTACGGGGCGGCGGGAATCTTACTGCGGGGAGCGCACCCTACCCCAGAGCCGCTATTCTTCAAACCTCGTCAGCTGGCAAACCGGCGGGCACAAACCACACAGGCGATCACGGCGACCGTGGTTACCAGCATGGGCCAGGTGACCGGCTCACGCAGCAGCACCGCAGCCAGAGCCAGCCCCAGAAACGGCTGCAGCAACTGAAGCTGACCGACAGCGGCGATGCCTCCTTGCGACAAGCCTCTGTACCAGAAGATGAAGCCGATCAGCATGCTGAAAAGCGAAACATAGACCAGACCGATCCAGGCAGGCGTGCCGGTACCCGAAAAACTGGCAGGCATATAAATGAAACTCAGCAGCAGTGTGAGCGGCAGGGAGAGTACCAGGGCCCATGAGATAACCTGCCAGCCGCCAAGCGTCCGCGAGAGCTTCCCGCCTTCAGCATAGCCCAGGCCGCAGACAACAATCGCCGCCAGCATAAGCAGATCACCCGCGGGCGACGCGCTCAGACCCTGCGCCAGAGCAAACCCCATGACCGCAGCGCTGCCCAGACCCGAAAAGATCCAGAAAGCCATCTTCGGCTTTTCGCCGCCGCGAAGCACACCGAATGACGCCGTCACAAGGGGGAGTAATCCGATGAAAACGAGGGAGTGGGCGGATGTCACCTGTTGCAGCGCAAGGGCGGTCAGCAAGGGGAACCCCACAACGACACCGGAAGCCACGATGGCCAGGGAGAAGGCCTCGGACCGACTTGGGCGCCGCGCCTTGAGCAGCAGCAGCAGGCCAGCTCCCAGAATCCCGGCGATGGCGGCCCGTGTCACAGTCAGGAACACGGGATCGAAAGCCATGACCGCGACCCGCGTTGCAGGCAGCGATCCGCTGAAGATCGCCATACCCATGAAACCGTTAATCCAGCCGCTCGTCGTCTTGTCCATATCGCTCTCCGGTGCAGTACGCCGCAGCTATCGCCTGAGAGCGGCTGGCCTTACCAGAGACACTCCGATACAATTTGGACAAACTGTTAGGGTTACAGGTCCAGTACAGATGACAAAGACCACAGCGGGCGGGACACTGACATCCAGGGTGATGTCATCGATCCGCAAACAGATTGCCAACCGCAGCCTGCCGGCCGGTTCCAAACTACCCTCCATCCGGTCCCTGGCAGCCAGCATGCAGGTGTCCGCGTCGACGGTTGTTGAAGCCTATGATCGTCTGGTGGCCGAAGGGCTGATCCAGCCGCGCCGGGGCTCAGGCTTTTATGTGGCCAGCCAGGCAGCACCACTGGCCCTGTCGGAAATCGGCCCAAAACGCGACCGCGCAATTGATCCCTTGTGGGTGTCGCGCCAGTCACTGGATGCAGACAGCGACGGCCTGAAACCGGGCTGTGGCTGGCTGCCACCCGCATGGTTTCCCGAAGACGGGCTTCGAAAGGCGCTCCGGGCGCTGTCGCGCGGCGGGAACAGGGCCTTGTCGGAATATGGCTCCGCGCTTGGCCTTGCCCCTTTGCGCCAGCTGATCGGACGACGCCTGGCCGACAAGGGCGTCGAGGCATCACCGGCTCAAATCATGCTGACGGAATCGGGCACCCAGAGCATCGACCTGCTCTGCCGTTTCCTGCTCGAGCCAGGCGGCACGGTGCTGGTGGACGATCCCTGTTACTTCAATTTTCAGGCTCTCTTGCGCGCCCACCGGGTAAAAATCGTCGGCGTTCCCTATACGCCCACCGGTCCGGATCCCGAGTGTTTTGCCAAGGTGCTCGCGGAGCACAAGCCAAGCCTCTACATTACCAACTCAGCGATCCACAACCCGACAGGCGCTGTGCTCTCGCCCGTCACGGCCCACCGGATTCTCAAACTCGCCGAGCAGTTTTCCCTTACCATCGTCGAGGACGATATCTTTGCCGATTTCGAGCACACACCCGCCCCGCGGCTCGCCGCCTTTGACGGCCTGGACCGCGTTATCCAGATCGGCAGCTTCTCCAAGACCCTGTCAGCATCGGTGCGATGCGGTTTCATCGCCGCCCGCCCCGATTGGATCGACGGACTGCTGGATCTGAAGATCGCCACCTCCTTCGGCGGCGGGCGGCTGAACGGGGAACTCGTGCTCAACGTGCTGACCGATGGCAGCTACAGGAAACACCTGGATGGCCTTCACCTGCGGCTCGCCAAAGAGCTCGCGGCTGTCAGCAAACGCCTTCGGGGGCTGGGAATAGAGCCATGGCTGGAGCCTCAGACAGGCATGTTTCTCTGGTGCAAATTACCCGGAGGAATCGATGCGTCCGATGCAGCCAGACATGCGCTTTCCCGCAATGTCATTCTGGCACCGGGAAATGTGTTCAGCGTCTCCCAGTCCGCATCGAATTACATGCGCTTCAATGTCGCTCAATGCCCCGAGCCAGTCTTCACCGTGTTGCAAACCGCGATAGAAGCAAGCGCACAACCACAGCGTCGATAAACGAAATATTCAATTTTTGTTAACTGCGGAGCCGCAATTATTACCCTGATAGAAATACCGATATAAATACTCTATGCCAGTACGAGGGGGACGTATGAAAATACTTCTATTATCGGAAGGTGCAGCAAAGATCCCTCCACTGTTCCCATGTATCGCCCAGCTTTTTGCGGCCAACCTTCTTAATTACGCGAGCCCTAACCTTACGCTTCCCTCAGGAACCGGACTTATCATCGTAGATTTGGATACCAACGATGGAGCATCTATTGTTCAGCTCCGCTCCTTTTTGGAGAAACATCCCGCCATTCCTCAAATAGGCTTGGCCGATATCAAACAGCGCCAGAAACTCACTCAGGCGAAGGCACTTGGCATAAAGGAGATATGGCCAAGCGATATCGACGTCCGGGAAGCGCTGAGCCTTCTCAAAAATCGCGTTGGAGACTATTCCAAGCCCAATCTGCCGGCGGACACCCCGGCGGACACAAAGCAATCCATAAAACAGCTTTGCTCGGCTCTCGACGAAATCAGCCTCTCCGTGATCACGGGCGCCGCATTGCCGGTCAGCAAGTGCCTTAATGCGATCAACCAGACAATAAAAGCGATCCAGTCCGACGGTATCAGTGAATGGATCTCCGTGGTGCAGGGGCATCACAGCCACACTTTTTGCCATTCCCTGATGGTTACGGGATATGCCTGCGCTTTCTCGAATTTGCTGGGCACAACGGCTGAGGAGCGTGCCGCACTTGGGCTTGGTGCTCTGATCCACGACATCGGCAAAGTGCGCATTCCGCTCTCCATCCTGGACAAGCCCGGAAAGCTGTCCAAGAACGAATTCGCCCTGATTAAAAAGCATCCGGTCTACTCACGGCAAATTCTGAGCGGACGGACGGAAATCCCCGGCGAAATCATCGATCTTGCGGTTCGGCATCACGAGTATCTGGATGGCAGCGGATACCCTGACGCCCTTTCAGGCGACCAGATCAGCCGGTCCGTGCGGATGCTGACCATCTGCGACATATATTCAGCCCTGACCGAAAAAAGGGCCTACAAAGACAGCTTTCCGCCGCGCCAGGCCTACATGACCCTCGCTGAGATGAAGGGCAAAATCGACCAGGATCTCCTGCAACGTTTCAGGCCCCTGGCGATCCAGTCCGACTTTGGAATGGTCAAACGCAATGATACCGCGGCGGCCCGGACGTTTGAAGCATCCGCTTAACCGGCCGGGTTTAGGGGTTTAAAGCAGTCCTACACCGCGATCGGCGCCGCGATATGGGGATGCGGATCATAGGCGGTCAGCTCGAAATCCTCGAATTTAAACGCGAAGAGATCGGTCACATCCGGGTTCAGCTTCATCACCGGCAAGGCCTTCGGCGCTCTGGTCAACTGCTCGCGCGCCTGACCGAAGTGGTTGGCATAAAGATGCGCGTCCCCCAGAGTGTGGACGAAATCCCCCGGCTTGAGGCCGGTCACCTGCGCAATCATCATGGTCAGCAGAGCATAGGATGCGATGTTGAAGGGAACCCCGAGAAAGACATCCGCCGAGCGCTGATAGAGCTGACAGGACAGCTTGCCATCGGCCACATAAAACTGGAACAGCGCATGGCAAGGAGGCAGGGCCATTTCGTCGACCAGCGCCGGGTTCCAGGCCGAGACGATCAGGCGGCGGCTTTCCGGCGTTTCCCGGATCATCCGAAGAAGATTGCCGATCTGGTCGATCGACCGCCCGTCCGGTGCCGGCCAGGACCGCCACTGGTAGCCATAGACCGGCCCCAGATCACCATTCTCGTCGGCCCAGTCGTCCCAGATCTTGACGCCGTTTTCCTGCAGGTAGCGGATATTGGTGTCGCCAGCCAGAAACCACAGAAGCTCGTGAATGATCGAGCGGAGATGCAGCTTCTTGGTCGTCACCAGCGGGAAGCCCTCTGAAAGGTCGAACCGCATCTGATGACCGAAAACCGAGCGGGTGCCCGTCCCCGTCCGGTCACCCCGGTCCACACCAGTGTCCAGAATGGTCTGCATAAGAGTGAGATACTGTTTCACGTCGTCTGTTCCCGATTCTGACGGCCCATCAGGCTTCGTATTTGCTGCCTGTTTTATCTGGTCAGCTCCTGCCTGTCACCGCTGTCCAGCACTTTCACACCATGTCGCAATGAACCATGAGATTCGCAAGCCTGTAGTCAGCTGCCGTCCGATCAGTGCCCGTCTTTTCAGACAGCCCCCCTTTTATTTGCCGCCACAAGAGCTTATATCAGCACTGCCGGTTCGTCCGGCTACGGCAATAAATGGTCAGTGCAATAAGCCTATCGGACCCGGGGGCGGTACCCGGCGCCTCCACCAAAGCGCATCACGGATTTACACTCCGTCAGATGCGTTTCGGCGGGGGCGAAATAGGATCGACGAGGGTGTAAAGACTGCGCTTTTGCTCGGCATGGTACCACCGATATCGGACCATCCTAATAGTTGCAAATGACAACTATGCTTCGGACATGGCTGTTGCTGCGTAACGCAGTACCGGTAGTCCACTCAAGTCCTTGCGGGTAGCACTGTAAGGCGGGGTCCGGAGGCACCTGGCAACAGAAGCCTCCACTTTCACCCGTTCACATTAAATCTCGTTCTGACGCCTTTGGTGCGGATTTCTTCACCAAGAACTGGGCAAACACTCGAAATAGTTGGCTCATCGCCCAATTGGGGCCTTTCCTTTTGCCGCCTCAAGCGGCAAGGTGCTGAACGATAAAATCACGATTCCGACAGGCTTTGACGAAGAGAAGATGGCAGAAGACCTCCTCCGATACGACATTCTCATCCAGGACGCGCTGCGTGGCGCGGTCAAGAAGATCCTTGCCGAAGTTGGCAGGACTGGCCTCCCCGGAGAGCATCACTTTTACATTGCCTTCGACACGAACGCGCCTGGTGTCCGCATTTCCCCGCGGCTCAAGGAACGGTATCCGCAGGAAATGACGATTGTCATGCAGCACCAGTTCTGGGATCTGGCCATTGGTGAGCATGCTTTCGAAGTCGGTTTGTCCTTTGGCGGCGTGGCGGAAAAACTCCTGGTGCCTTACAGCGCCATAAAAGGCTTCTTCGATCCGTCCGTCCAATTCGCGCTGGAGTTCGACCCGGGCAAGACAGCTGAAGAGCTGCCGGAAGAGCTTCTGGAAGCGGTTGAAGAATTGTCCAAAGCCGAAAAGCTTGCCGAGGACGTTGCCACAGATGGCCTCTCCCCTGCGAAGGACGAAGCCGAAGCGGCCTCCGGCGAAGACAAGGCGAAGACGCCAACCGCCGATGCCAGCGGTGAAGTCGTCTCGCTCGATGCCTTCCGGAAAAAGACCTGAACAAGGCGGGAGTTTCTCCGTCATGACGGCTGAAATCGTCAATCTGCGCCAAGCCCGAAAACACAAGGCGAAAGCCGAGCGTGAGAAGAAGGCGCAGGATAACCGGGTCAAGTTTGGACGCAGCAAGAGCGAAAAAGAGCTCGCCCGCAAGACGGATACCCTCGCCGCCGCTCATATGGACGCGCACCGGATCCTCCGGGAAAAGCGCCCGGAAGAGCTCCGGACATCTAGAAAATCCGACGAAGAAAACTGAGATGGCCCTGGCCAAACGCTCTCTCGCGCTTCACGGCCACCGCACCAGCCTGGCGCTTGAGCCGGAGTTCTGGGCTGTGATCGACGACGCGGCAGCAGAACGCGGCCTCTCCCTGGCCGCCCTCATTGCCGAAATTGACGACAACCGCGACCCGGACGACGCCCTCTCCTCATCGGTCAGGGTCTTTGCGCTCAAACACGTACAAAACCGCCAGGGCTGATCCCCGCAAGCCTGAGCCTTGAAGGCTCCCTGAGAGCCGCATTTTGCCTGGCCGTGTACTCATAAACGAAGGATAGCCGATGTCCGCCTTCAGCATGACCTCCGAAGTTTATCCATTCGCCGCGTATGATGGCAATGCTGACTAAACTGCCTTTCGCCAAGTCGTTTTGAATGTCCGCTCAATCGAATACAAACACCGAATGAATTTGGCAGTCGGTCACATCGTGGGAGGGGCATCCTTCCAAGGGTCTTCGCCAGGAGGTTTGCCAGCCGCAGCCTGCGATAGTCGCTGTAAAAAATGTTCCCAGCCAATAGCATGGCCAGCTGCCTCAACAGGCGTCAACCCAGAGTGGCTAAGTGTCAATCTCGATCCACTCGCCGTGGCAGTGATTTCAATACACAAACGGGTCGATCCGGGTGGCATTTCTTCATTGCCTGCTTCTCCCCATGCGATTTCTATGCGAGTCGGGCGTTCAAGCAATAGGTATTTGCCTCGGATCAATACCCCGTTGATATCGACCGAAAACAAACCGTCTTGGACGGCATCTAGACGGGCGTAATCCCCCATCCAGGTAACGAGCTGTTTAGGATCCACGAAATGGTCGAACACCGTGTCAGGTGTCGCCTTGATCTCGACAATCTGGCTGTAGGTTTCAGTCATCACGTTCGAATTTGTCTTTGAGGGTTTCGAGATTCTCGGTCCAGAATCCAGCGACAAATTCTGTTACGGGCTGAAATCCTTCGGGGCGGACGGCATAGATGTGCCGCGTGCCTTCCTTACGGGCCTCAACCAAGCCAGCGTCTTCCAGCGCCTTCATATGCAGGCTTACTGCCTGTTGGGAAACATCGACACGTTCTGTCAACTCTCCGATAGAGGAAGATCCTCGGGTTTTCAGGATTTCCAACAGCTCTCGGCGGCGGGGTTCTGAAAGGGCCTTTAGGGCCGCATGTGTAGACATTCGATCCTTTCACAAGTCAGTACTTGTATTTCAATTCGTAAGTCACTATACCACAAGCGTCTACTTGTGAAAGGAAAATGAATGCAACTCTATAGCCATCCGGTATCCCAGCACGCGCGGCGCGTGCGAATACTGTGCCATGAACTTGGGCTTAAGCCCGAAGAAAAGCTTCTTGCGCTTCAAGAGGGTGAACACAAAACCGAAGCGTTCCTGAAACTTAATCCTGCCGGGCAGATTCCTGTACTGATTGACGGCGATCTGGTCCTGCCGGAATCACATGTCATCATGAAGCATCTGGCATTGAAACATGGCGGCGAGGCATTTTACCCAGCTGAGCATCGCCAACAGATTGACCGCTGGTTGGATTGGACCCACGGCACCCTGAACCCACCGGTTCAGTCGATGGCAATTGAAATGTTCACGAATGGGGAGAAGGCGAACCAAGACCTAATTGCAGGATTACACGAAAGGGTTCGGACGGTTCTGGGTGGTTGCGAGGCCGGATTTGACCTGCAAGACGTTTCGCTTGCCGACTTTGCGATTGGCACCACGTTGGCGTTGTATCAAATGTTCGGCGGATCGTTCGACCAGTTTAGCAGGACATCGCAGCGATTTGAATCGTTGATGCTGCGACCAAGCTTCATTGCCACAGCCCCTGAAATGTGAGGAATTCCGATGTCACGTCATCTATTCGCCGCGCTATTTGTTGTCTGTTCCTCGTCGATGAGCTCTGCGGAGTCGCTCAAAACAGATCTTGCCGATTTCGAACCCCTGATCGGGACCTGGGCCTGTGCTGGTCATAACTCTCCTTCACCTCAATTGCCTGCGTTCGACTTTGACAGCACCTTTACTTTCGAAGCCGCCTTGGGTGGGCAGTTTGTCCACGCCAGCTATACGGAATCAGTTAGTGAGATGCTTCCCATGTCTCGCGACAACGAGGAATTCTGGCAGTCCGTTAATGGCTCATTCACATCCACTTTCTTCAACGCATTTGGCCAAAGCGGCCAGTTACACAGCGACGGTCTGATAGACGGCGTTCTGACTTGGGCCGGGAAGCTGAACACCCCAAATGGCCCAATGCCGTTTGAGGGAAGAATTGTGCTCCTCGACAATCAAATCATGACTGTTGCTCCGACGTTGCTGTTTCCGGATGGAACAGAGTTTTCCATCGCGACTCTGTCCTGTCAGCGCGAGGGTTAAGCTTCGCTGCGCCCCTTCGAAACGCTCTCATCACAATTAGACTCTTTGATTGTGCTGAGAGCCCTGTTCTCCGAAGCCATTAGGTTACATCCAGAGCTGGGCTTCGCAGACAATGTTGCCGTCTTGGCAGCGGACACGTCGGATAGAAAATGATGCCCTTACGCCCTGTCTCAGACTATTTGTGCTGCGGTCAACCAACAGAGTGCCACGAGTGCCGAACCGGCGGTTCTCGCGTGGTTCAGCTGGGTCCATCGCTGCGCATAGCGGGGCCAGTAGTCTGCGGTGCTGCAGTGTCCTTGGGGCGAAGCAAACATTGAAGTTTGGCATGCCGGCGTGATCCGATCTGCTTCAGTCCGTATCCCTACCGTCATCGAAATCACGTTGAGCGGTTCTTCAACCGGATGAAGCACTGTCCTCGCATCGCTGCGCGATATGAGAAACACGCAGCTTACTTCCTTGCCTTCGTCAAGCTCGCTGCCATCCGGCTTTGGCTACGGGTTAATAAGTCCACGGCCTAATCAATTGGGGTATTCCACCACCAGACCATTTGGAAGTGTCCGGTAACGCGGTGCCGGATCAGCGGCAGGCTGCCGTTGCGACCGCGGCTGAGCCCGCTGCCTTTGAGCCGGTTTGTCCGGCGTCAGCTCAAGCGGGCCTTCGTCCAGCACGTCCGCCGGCAAGCCGATTTCGCGGGCCAAGATATCTTCCACGGACTGCGGAGCCTCCAGTGGCGGCAAAGCCCCCGTATCGCTCACCGGCTGGCTGGCAGCCGCGCTGGCCGGAGGCTCCTGCTCAGCCGGGGCGGACGTTGTTTTCTCAATTGCCGAACGGATCCGGTTGGCGAAATCGGCAGGATCCTCCGCTGGCGCTTCCGTCTGGCTGCGTTGCTGCGGCGCAGGCGCATTGTCATTGGCGGGCGCCTGACCGGATTGCGCCGGTGCCGGCGTATCGCCAGGATCGGTGGCTTCTTCTTCGAGTTTCCGGGCAGCGGCCTCTTCGGCTGCCGCGCGCGCGGCAGCAGCTTCTTCCGCCTCACGCTGCCGCCTGTCCCGGTCCTGCTTTTGACGTTTCAGCTCGCGCAGCAGGCGGTCGCGTTCCAGAATTTCAGCTTGCAGCTTCTCGACCCGTTCAACTTCCTGTTCGAATGCCCGGAGGGTCAGATAGGCTGTAAAGGGTGTGATATCGATGCGGCGTTCCGGGGCTTCGAATGACCCGGAGAAGAGCAGTCCGACCTGTGGCTCTGCACCCGTGACGGCATTTTCGCCAGGGTCCACCTTCAACGAAAAGTCGCTGTCCAGCTGCCAGGTGTTGAAGTCTAGTTTGGCGGAGCCAAAAACCTCGGCCCGCTTGGAATCCAGCACCACATTGCGGGCGTTGGCCTGCCCGCCGACGAGGGAAATCGCCCCTTCCAGCTTGTCGAATGTCAGGCTTCCCGCATCCATATAATTCACGAAGACATCGCGGATTTTTTCGTCGCGCAGTTCCAGTCCCGCGTCTGCCGCCCGCGTCACCAGATCGAATGCCTGCGGGTTGATGCCTCTCAGCTCGCCGTTGGTAACGGAGAATGTGCCACCGCCCGTCAATCCGGAAACCATGACCGCAATCGACCGCCCGGCACCTTCGAAATCCAGCCCCAGATCCAGAGATCCGGAGGCAACCGCACGGCCGTCCCGCTGCCAGACAAGAGACTGCAGCGGGGCCCCCTCCAGTTTGACACGCCCGGAAACCGCTCCCTCAGCTCCCGACCGGCGAAGCGCCAGCGCGCCGGTGAGCTTGGCGCCGCCATAGCTGCCGGACACTCCGTCGAGACGGAGCATCACCGGGGTCAGCCTCAGTTCGGAGCGGGCATTTTCAATCGCCTGCCCGTCATCGAACACCATCTCATCGGCTCGAAGATCGAGGGTTAAATCGGTCGAGGTAAACAGAGGCGCACCGAGGGATGTGGTCGGCCAGATGCTCGTCCCGTCTCCGGCGGAAAACCACTGGTCGGGTCCAAGGATCGCTTCCGACAGGAATTGAAGATCGAGGCGCCCAACGTGCAGCGCGCCCTTCAGCCGGCGGTTGTTTTCCCCGGGGGCCGGCACCAGGTCACCACCGAAATGGCCATCGACGGCGACACCGGCAATCCCGCCAGAGAGGTCGGAAACCTCGATCTTCGTGCCCTCGCCCGCCAGTTCGAAATGCATGTCGACGTCGATATTTCCGGCCATCACCGGCAGCACACGTCCGCTCATGAGGGCAAAGGGAGCAAGATCAGGCACCGAGGCCGTAACACCCAGATTGTAGCGGGGATCGCCCTGCTCCGGCAGCCTCAACCGGCCTTCGGCAACAATCGAAGCCTCTCCCGACGTTCCCTCGATGGCAACATCGAGACCGTCTTCCGGCCGCCCCGAAGCCGTCACCTTGAGAAGTCCCGCCCCCAGATCATCGACCGGCAGGATCTCGAACCCGAGCTGCCGCAGAATATGGCCGCCATCCGGGCCGGACAGTTCCAGCGAGCTCTCCACCTCAGCCTTGTGCCAAAGATCCGTCCGCCCCTTGAAGTGTCCGTCCAGCCGCGTGTTGACGCCGCCAGCCAAACCGTCGAGCACGAACGTCAAATCACTTGCATCGCCAACTGCGGAAGCCTTCAGATCGGCCTTGAACCGGGCGGGCACCAAATAGTCCGCAGCCTGTTCCAGCCGCGCAGCCAAACGGCTCTTCGGGAAGATCCCCTGGAGCAAGGCAACCACCCCGGTCAGGTTCCGGGCGTTGAGCGTGCCCGAGAGGGCTCCCGCCGGAGCGCTCAGAAGATCGTCGACACGGCCTGATACATCGATTTCCGCCCCGGCAAGATCCTCGGCAAAAAGGCGGTCGATCCGCAGGCTCTCACCTGAATATTCTGCCTCCAGCGACAAGCCTTTACCGGCCACATCGCGGATGCTGACCTGCTTCGCCCGGACCCGCAGTGAGACATCGAGCCCCAGCCCGCCCTTCTGCGGAGCAGGCAGGAACGCTGTCAGCCGTTCCAGTTCGTCAAGATCAAGAGCGTCCGCATCAAGGCTGAGGGAAAAGATCCCGTTGCCATTGTGCGGCTTTCGGTACGACAAGGCTCCGGTTGACTGGGATCCCGCCAGGGTCAGCCTCAGATTGTCGAGCGCGGCACCGCTTGGCACCACGTTCAACCGTCCCTCGATCGACACCGGCTGGATTGCGCCCGAGCCGGTATCGTCTTGCTGCCACCAGGCCGCGAACGCCCCCGGCTGCTTTGAATTGACAGACAGATTTCCCCTGAAGGTGGGGCTGCCGGAAACAACGAGGTCTCCCTGGGTCGCGATAACCGTCCTGCCGGGCGCCCGCCCGGCGAGACGGGCGACACGCCACCCCCCAACCATTGTTTCCAGGTCAAGGCGAATGTCTTGCACCAGCCCGCCGCCCACGACCACCGCGGGCACATCAAGGGCAATCACCCCGTCCATTTTCGGGATGGGCAGGGACTTGAGCGCGGACAGCAGCGCGGTCGCTGCATCGCTTAGCGCGACAGGAGCATGCGGCCCGCCGCCATACAGACGGTCCAGATCGAGCTGCTTCGCTTTCGCCCGGACCTCGAACCGGCGCTCGCCTTCAAAAACGATGCTCGCGCTGCCATCCAGCCCCAAAACACGGTCTTCCGGCCCAAAGCGGTATTCGAACGCGGGAATATCGAGACCGGACACAGAGGCATTGAAATCGCCTGACGTGCGCCAGGCATGGTCCGCCTGTTCTTCCGGCGTGACCGAAACAAGGTTGAAACGGCCTTCGAACACCGGCGTCTCGTCCACCTGGGACAAATCGCCATCAACCGACAACTCTACCGGCACCATGGTGGGCGTCACCGATGCCTTGATGCGGATCGCTCCGTCATCCTGCTGCCTGCCTGTTGCCAGCCGCAGGGAATAAGGCGCGTCGTCGTAGGTCAGGCTGCCATCGATCTTGAACGGCCCGGCGAGTGTCCTTGCGCTGACCTGCAAATTGCCATGATCGATCCGGTGGACCTCACCGTTGCGCGCATCGACCAGGGAAATGGCGCCGTCGACAACCGTGACGTTTTCGAATGCGACATCGTCGCCGGAGATGTCCGAAAGCGCGCCTTTTCCGTTCATCGCGGTCAGCCAGTCGAGCCGGCCGGCCTCATCGAGCGACAGGCTCAAATGAGGGCGGTCCAGTTGCATATCGAGAACCCGTATTTCCCCCTTCAGCAAGGGAGGCAGCTCGACACGCATCTGAAACTTGGAAACCACCAGCAGCGGATCTTCGGCCTCGCCAACCCGCACATCGGAGAATGTCACGGTGGGAGATGGCAGAAGCCGGATATCGGCCTCGCCCAGCACGGTTACCTTGTGGCCGAGCACCTGTTCCGCATAGGTCTCGAAGGTGGAGCGATAAACTGTCCAGTCGACAAAAAACGGCCCGACCAGTGCCGTGACCAGCACCAGAATGACCGCAACACCAACCGTTATGTAGACTGAATTCAGATCCACTCTCCATGTGTGCCCAGCCGGGTCACCCGGCCAGGCAAGCTTTTACAAGTCCTATCCCTGCGATTCGGCACAGTATCATGACACAGAGTCCGCTCCGACAGATATCCGCCGGGCTTATTCTGGTCCTGCATTCTGGCTCAAAATCAAGGCAGCACCACGATCTTGCCGGGATTCATGATGTTATCCGGATCCAGGGCGAGTTTGATCGACTGCATGACCTCCAGGCCACCGCCATGCTCCCGCTTGAGATACTTCATCTTGCCCTGGCCGACGCCGTGCTCACCGGTACAGGTTCCTTCCATATCGATGGCCCGCCAGGCCAACCGCTCGACGAATGCCTCGGTCGCGGCGATTTCCTCCTCATTGGCCTCGTCAACCAGCACCAGCACGTGGAAATTGCCATCGCCGACATGACCGACCACTGGAGCAAGCAGCCCGGCAGCCTCAAGATCCTTCGTCGTCTCCGTTACACATTCGGCCAGCCGGGAGATCGGCACGCAAACGTCCGTCGCGACCCCCTTGGCACCCGGTTTCAGCGTAAAGGAGGCCCAATAGGCATCGTGCCGGGCAGACCAGAGTTTTGTCCGCTCCTCGGCCTGTGTCGCCCATTTGAAGTCATTGCCGCCATATTCCCCGGCGATGGCCCCGAACAGTTCGGCCTGCTCCCGCACTCCGGCATCCGATCCATGGAATTCCAGGAACAACGTCGGCTTTTCCTCAAGCTCCATCTTTGAATAAATGTTGCAGGCCTTCACCTGCAACGGGTCCAGCAGCTCGATACGCGCCACCGGAATACCGCACTGGATGGTCGCGATTACCGCGTTACAGGCGGATTCGATATCCGGGAACGGACACACCCCGCCAGAGATCGCCTCGGGCTGACCATGCAGCCGCAGGGTCAATTCCGTGATCACCCCAAGGGTGCCCTCGGACCCGACGTAGAGCCGGGTCAAGTCGTAGCCAGCGGACGATTTGCGGGCCCGTCCCCCGGTGTGAATAATCTCACCACTCGCGGTCACAACCGTGAGCCCGAGAACAGCGTCCTTCATGGTGCCGTAGCGCACCGCGTTGGTGCCCGATGCCCGCGTTGCCGCCATGCCGCCAAGACTGGCATCGGCGCCCGGATCAATCGGGAAGAACAGGCCGGTGTCGCGCAGATAACTGTTGAGCTGCTTGCGTGTGACCCCCGCCTGCACCCGGCAATCGAGATCTTCGGCATTCACCTTGAGGATCTGATCCATGCGCGACAGGTCCAGGGAAATGCCACCGCCCGGCGCGTTGACGTGTCCTTCCAGAGACGACCCGGTGCCGAACGGAATAACCGGCACCTTGTGTTCGGCGCAGATCCTGACCACTTCTGCCGCTTCTTCCGTGCTTTCGACGAAGACCACCGCGTCGGGCGCCTGATTCGGCAGCCATGTGGTGGTATGGCCATGCTGATCGCGCACAGCCTGGGAGCGGGAACAACGCTCACCGAACTTCTGGGTCAAAAGGTTTACAACGAGCGAGGTTCTTTCCTCGTCGCGCTCGACATGGGCCTGCATGGAAGCCAGGGACATGGTTCGGATCCTACTGTTCTTTTTGGGAACCAGCCGGCAAAGCCGCGAACCGGGCTGCAGACTGGACGTGGAGCCTTCCTTCCAAATGAAGGCCCGCATTCTGAAGCCCGAATATGTTAGGCAGTTGCGCAAAGGTCAAAGGCAATCGATCAGAATGTGCCAATTACCAGCCAAGGAAAGGACCGACATGCCCACAACATGGCCAAATGCCCCGGTGGAAAGTCCCGTCATGCAGGTGAAAGACGAGTGGCTCGACTACAACGGCCATCTCAACATGGCCTATTATGTCGTGTTGTTCGACGAGAGCTGCGATGAAGCTCTGGCCCGTCTCGGACTTGGCGCCAATTATCTGAAAACGCGGCACGGCTCCTATTTCACCGCCGAGGCCCATGTTTGCTATGTGCGCGAACTGGAAGCCGGAATGCCGGTCGTCTCCAGACTGCAACTGCTGGATCTGGATGCAAAAAGAATCCGGGTCTATCAGGAGCTTTTCCATGCAGAAGATGGCTGGCTCTCCGCCACATCAGAACAGATGTGCCTGCATGTCGATATGAGCGTGCGGAAAGTGGTGCCGTGGCCGGAAGATATCCTGAGCGAATTGAAGGCGCTTTACGAGGCGCAAAAAAGCCTGCCCACCCCATCACGGGCAGGCCGGAGCATTGCCATCAAGCACAAGAAAAGCTGATATTCTTGGCTGGTTCCAAAGCAGGTGAACGGCCTCACCTGCAATGAAACAGACACGAGGGCGTGTGCTCATAAACGGGCGAGCACCGATGACCGCGTTCGGCGGCCCCTTCCGAAGGCGGGCAATCAACCGCACAGGTCAGCTGTGCGGACTTTTCCGCGTTTGCCCTCCTGCACAGAGCAAGCGGACTACGACCCGGAACGGACATATACCCACGATGGCGTCAGGCGGATCGGTGCGGCGATCCGATGCTTCGATCACTGCATCCAATGCGGGTCGCGCCGGTAAGCATTGGACAGGAACCCCATGAGCAGAGAAATTCGGCGCAGGCCGCGTAAATCCGGATGCGTCAGCACCCAAAGACAGTTTGGGGGTGCCAGCGGATAGGTAAACTGCCGCACTAGGTCGGGGCGCCGCATGTCGTCGGGCAGCAGGGCCACGCCATGACCACCTGCCGCCAAACTTGCAATGGTTGTGAGGTCGTCGCAGCGTATTGGCGCCAAGGGCTGTCTGTCGGCCAAGATTCGTCTAAAGGCCGGATGGTGCGCCAACATTCCTGAGGGCGCCACCAAGCTGTGCCGCGTCAA
>JBNKOQ010000003.1:0-29425 GCA_050294735.1 Roseibium sp.
TCCTTATTGGAAGCTCCCCCTGTTATCTCCTGCAAGACCTCACGTTCCCGGCGCGTCAGAAGATTGGCACCGTCAAAAGCCGGCGCGCCATTTTCGCCCGCACGCTTTTGCACAGCGGCGATCCCGTCGTTGATGCGTCCTACGACCGTATCTGCGGTAAATGGCTTCTCGATGAAATCAAAAGCTCCATTCCGAATGGCCTCGACTGCCATGGGAATATCTCCCTGACCGGAAATAATGAATATCGGCGCAGGATATTCCTCCGCATTCAATGCTTTGAGGATTTCAATCCCGGACCGCCCCGGCATGTGAACATCCAAAACCACACAGGCTGGATGCGTTTTGCTGGCGGAGCGGATGAAACTATCGCCATCGGAAAAGGTTTCGACAACAAAGCCTTCCATGCTGAAAACGACAGACAAAGCATCCCGCACAGCCGGATCGTCATCAACGATGTAAATGGCCTTTGCCTCGTTTGTCATTTGCGTTTCCCTTCCATTTCCGTCCTGCCGAACACCCAGTGTCCTGGCTGTCGCCTACACATTTCCGTTGGAGAGATCATTGCTTCCGCCTTCACAATGGTCCACCGGCAGTCTCAAGATGAATGTCGCCCCCCGCCCCGCATCGCTTGGCCCAAGAACGAGGTCCCCACCGTGGTTTTGCGCGATCGAGCGTGATATCGCCAGCCCGAGTCCCAGACCTTTCTGCTTCTTCCCCGAAAAAGCCTTGAAAAGCTCAGGGACCATTTCAACTGGCACGCCAGGTCCCGTGTCACAAACACGAAACTCGACAAATCCGTTTTCCAAACAGACTTCGAGATGAACGTTCTGAACGGCCCTCCCCTGAACAGCCTCTCTGGCATTTTTCAGAAGATTGACCAAAACCTGCCGTATCTGGATCGGATCTGCAGACAAGGCCGGTAACCCCGGGGCAATGGCTTGCGAGAAAAGTGAGCGCCGCTCATTTGTTCCCATGCGCACCAGCTCAATACAGTCCCGCGCAAACCCGTCAACTTCGATCTGTTCCCGCTCCGGGTCTTTCTTTTCAACGAGCTGCCGCATGCGCTGGATAATGTCGCCCGCACGCTCTGCTTCCTTGACCGCCTTCTCGATAACGCTCAGCATCGCAGGATCAAAGTCGTCGAGCGTGCCGGCTTTGCGGGCCACCGACTGAAGATAAAGCAGAATGGCGGTCAGGGGCTGATTCAGCTCATGAGCGATCGCTGCGCCCATTTCGTCCATCGCGCTGATGCGGGTCATGTGAACGAGCTGCGCCTGAGCCTGAGCAAGCCGTTCCTCGACAGATTTGCGGGATCTCAGGTCCCGCAGAATACCAATAAACTGACGGCCTTCGGGCGTAGAGGCTTCACCGACGGACAATTCCACGGGAAATTCTGTGCCGTCTTTATGGCGTCCACGCACTTCGCGCCCGATGCCGATGATCTTCTTTTCACCCGTATCGAGATAATGCTGCACATAACCATCGTGCGCATTCGCAAAGTCAGCCGGCATGATCGTCGAAACATTACCCCCGATCAGTTCAGCCGCGGTGTATCCAAAAATTTTCTCGCAAGCCTTGTTGAAAGCCAGAACACAGCAATGCTCGTTTATTACGACGATACCATCCGCGGCCGTATCGAATACGCTAGCAAGACGCGCTTCTGAAACCGTAGATTGTTGCACGCTGTCTTCCGCTATGCCTTCATCCATTACCCGAACCCAAAGCCCCGATGGAAAAATCCAATATTCCTAATTTACGGAAAACTACGTAACACAGCAAGATAGAGCCCGGCTAGGTCATTGCGACCCATTGCAGCATTCGCTCAACAGCCGTTTCGAGATGTTCGGCGCTGCGAGCGTAGCACAACCTCAAATATCCCGCGCCGCTGCGGCCGAAAGCGCTTCCCGGGGCCAATCCCACGCCTATGTCGCGAACAAGATCCATTGCCAATGAGCGGTCGTCTGAAAAGCCCTCAATGCGAACAAACAGATAAAATGCGCCTTCAGGCTGTGAAAACTGAAAGCGGCTGTCATTCGAGAGCCCATCCACGATGAGCTGACGCCCGGAAGCTGCACGCGCGATCTGCTCATCCAAAAAGACGTCACCATTCAGAAGCGCTGCCGCAGCGGCCCGCTGACTGAAGACCGGCACTCCGGATGTGGAGTATTGAATCAGATTTTCGATCACTTGCCCGATGGCAGGCGGGGCCGATAGCCAACCGATTCGCCATCCAGTCATGGCCCAGTTCTTCGAGAACGTATTGACGAAGAGGATTTTATCATCGTCCTGGCAGCAATCGTAGAATGATGGAGCCCGACAGCCGGAGCCATAATAAAACTGGCCATAAACTTCGTCAGCGACGATCCAGAGATCGCGTTTGCGCGCCTCCTCGAGAACCGCTTTCAGAACGCCCGCTCCGGCAACCCATCCAGTTGGATTGCAGGGCGAGTTCAGGAATATTGCGCGGGTGCGCGGTGTCACGGCTGCAAAAAGCTTGTCTATATCCAGGGACCAATCGCCTTCCAGACGATCCATGGCAACAGGCACCGCCTGAGCGCCAGTCAACTCCACGGCCGCCGCCAGATTTGGCCAGGCAGGCTCCGGATACAACACTTCATCCCCCGCACCGGCGACACATCGCACCGCGATCTGGATCGCCTGCATCCCGGATCCGGTGACGAAAAAACGCTCAGGAGAGAAGGCGCGCCCGTAGAGGGTGGCATGATACTGCGCAAGCGCCGACCGGAGTTCAGGTATGCCCCTTTGATGCGTGTAGAATGTCTCACCGTTATCGAGAGACTGCTTGGCGGCGTCACAGATAAACGCCGGTGTCGCCAGATCCCCCTCACCGACCCAAAGTGGTATCAAGTCGCTTCGGTCACGCGCGGCATTGATCACTTCCACTATGCCGCTCTCCGGCGCGTGTCCGGCTTCCGGCCTGAGATCATCGATGGTGAGTGGCACTTTGAAAAATCCCCATGTTGTCATTCGGCCGGGTGGAATATCGCTGGCGGCTCAGCTTCCAAGGAAGAGCCCCCGCCCGGGCCGTCTCCCGGCAAACCGATCCACATAGGCGCATACAGTTAACCCGCATTCGGCTTTGCCACTCACCGGAACTTCTCCTCCCCCGCAAGACCAATAGACAGATCTGACGACATATGATCGGATCAGATTGCTGGCCGGAAAGAGCCCGCCGACAAATACACACGGCTGTGGCCGCAAAGACGGACAGCAGGGAGGATAAAGCCCAGGCATGTTGCATGGATGGCTCGTGATACTGGCCGCAACGGCCTACATCCTGTGCTTGTTCGCCATCGCCAGCTTCGGCGACCGGATGCCGCGCCGGTATTCGTCACGTACGGGCGGCCGCCCCTTCATCTACGCCCTGTCCTTGTCAGTCTATTGCACATCCTGGACCTTTTACGGCTCGGTCGGCGGCGCCAGCAGAAACGGCATGGAATTTCTGACCATTTACATTGGTCCGATGCTGGTCTTTGCGCTGGGATATCCAATTCTGAGACGCATCATTCGAATCGCGCAAACTGAGCGCATTACGTCGATCGCCGATTTTATCGGCGCCCGCTACGGCAAGCGCCAATCCGTGGCCGCTGTCGCAACGATCATCGCTGTCATCGGCATCATTCCCTATATCGCTCTTCAGCTCAAAGCCGTTTCGCAGTCGATCACGACGATGATCGGTCCCCTCACCTCTCCGGACAGCAGCAGCTACTTCCCCGTTTTCGACGATATTACCCTGCTGATCGCGATCGGTATGGCCATCTTCACCTGGCTGTTCGGTACACGGCATATCGACGCGACAGAACATCAGGAAGGCCTGATGCTGGCAATTGCCATGGAAGCGATTGTCAAACTTCTTGCTTTCCTCGCGGTCGGTATCTGGGTCACGTATTTTCTCTATGACGGCCCTTTCGATCTGGTCAGGGCAATTTCCGGCGCGCCAGAGGTTTCCGCTGTCTTCGAACAGCCCCTTAACCGGAACAACTGGCTGGTCATGACCGTCCTGTCGACCTTCGCGGTGCTTCTTCTGCCGCGCCAGTTCCATGTCACGGTTACCGAAAACAATTCGGAATCCGAACTGCGCCGCGCCGTGTGGATGTTTCCGCTCTACCTGGTCCTGATCAACCTGTTCGTCGTCCCAATCGCTGCTGCCGGCCTTCTGCGCTTCGGGCAAGACGTCAATCCGGACACATTTGTGCTGGCGCTTCCTATCGACTCCGACCAGCACTGGCTTGCACTCTTTGCCTTTATCGGAGGACTTTCCGCCTCGACGGCCATGGTGATTGTCGCGACGGTGGCGCTGGCGATCATGATTTCCAACGACATTGTCGTGCCTTTGATTTTGCGCCGCCGCAGTGAAGACGAGATTATCGCGGTTGGCGGCAAGGACATGAGCAGCCTGCTGCTGAACATCCGCCGTACTGCAATTTTCGCCATTCTTCTTCTGGCCTATGCCTACTATCGAACGGCGGGCGATACAGCCGCACTTGTCTCCATCGGCCTGTTGTCCTTCGCCGCCATCGCCCAGTTTTCTCCGGCCTTTGTCGGGGCACTTGTCTGGCGCCGGGCAACCGCTCGCGGCGCGATCGCAGGAATGGTCGGAGGTTTCGCGCTGTGGCTCTATACGCTGCTACTGCCGACATTTGCTGAGTCCGGTCTGATATCCGGCACTATTCTGGACACTGGACCGCTTGGAATTGAATTCCTCAAGCCGCAATCCCTGTTTGGTCTTGAGCTTGATCCCTTTATTCATGGAACCGTGTGGAGCCTGCTGACCAATCTGGTACTCTTCGTTGCCGTGTCCCTGACCAGACAACCCGAGCCAGCGGAGACTTTACAGGCCAACATATTTGTTCCCATCGGCCTTGCCCCTGCCCCAAGCCTGCGCCTGTGGCGGACGTCGGTCACCAGTGGTGATCTCAAAGCGACAATAGCCAGATACCTTGGCGAAGAACGGACCGACCGCTCCTTCAACCGCTTTGCGCGGGAACGCGGTATCATACTCGATCCCGACGCGACGGCAGATGCAAATCTCCTGCGCTTTTCGGAGCAGCTGCTGGCCAGCGCCATCGGGGCAGCATCATCGCGACTGGTTCTGTCGCTGATGTTAAAACGACATGATCCCTCGGCCAAAGGAGCCGTCAAACTTCTCGACGACGCTTCGGCAGCCATTCAGTACAACCGCGATCTGCTTCAGACCGCCCTCGACCAGGTTCGGCAAGGGATCGGGGTTTTCGACCGCGATCTTCGTCTGATCTGCTGGAACCGGCAATTTCGCGATCTCTTGGGCCTGCCGTCAGAATACGGTCAAGTCGGAACCACGCTGGACACCATCATCCGTTACAATGCCAAGCGCGGCGAACACGGCGACGGACCGGTCGAAGCTATTGTCACGGACCGGCTTGAGCGGCTTGTTGTCGTTCAGGAAACATTTCAGGAGCGTCTGGTGTCTTCCGGACTGGTCCTGGAAGTCCGGATCAGTCCGATGCCGGACGGCGGGATTGTGACCACATACACCGACATTACCGAACGGGTGATGGCGGAAGACGCTCTGGCCCGGGCAAACGAGACACTGGAACGGCGCGTGCGCGAGCGGACCGAAGAGCTCACTCATGTCAACCAGCGTCTCGTTCAGGCGACCCATGCAGCCGAAGAGGCCAACATCGGCAAGACCCGTTTCCTTGCGGCTGCCGGCCACGACATTCTGCAGCCACTCAATGCCGCACGCCTCTATTCATCCGTTCTGGTGGACCAACTCAGTGGCGGCGAGACCGGCGCGCTGGTTCGCAACGTCGAAGCGGCTCTGGAGTCCGTCGAAGATATCATCGGTGCGGTACTGGATATCTCAAGACTGGACACAGGCGCTCTAAAGCCGGAACAAACCGTCTTCCGCCTGGACGTGCTTCTGGACGCTCTTGCAGTGGAGTTCGAACCCGTGGCCCGGGAAAAAGGCCTCGACGTGCGGTTTGTGAAAACCAGCGTCTCGGTCCGGTCGGATCGCAGACTTCTGCGCCGGCTGCTGCAAAATCTTGTTTCCAATGCGGTCAAATATACAGCGCATGGCAAAGTACTTGTTGGTTGCCGCCGGATAAACGGCAAGATCAGCGTGGAAGTGCACGACACCGGCATGGGTATACCGATAACCAAGCAGAAAATGATTTTTGAAGAATTTCATAGACTTGACGACGGCATGAGAGTTGCCAAGGGCCTTGGCCTTGGCTTGTCAATCGTGGAACGCATTTCACATGTCCTGAAACATCCGGTCACATTGATCTCGGATACCGGGAAAGGATCGTGCTTCCGGGTTGAACTGCCGCAAGCTGCACCGGTCCCTCTTGAAACGGCAATCCCCTCTGCTCCCCTCGCGGCGGGACAACTTAACGGCCTGTGTGTCCTCGCCATCGATAATGAACCCGACATTCTGAATGGCATGCGTCA
Source organism: Roseibium sp. (assembly GCA_050294735.1). Taxonomy (GTDB): domain Bacteria; phylum Pseudomonadota; class Alphaproteobacteria; order Rhizobiales; family Stappiaceae; genus Roseibium. The sequence continues at coordinate 6,457 of JBNKOQ010000003.1, forward strand.
TCTTCTGGAGAACTGGCACTGCGACGTGGTCACGGCACGGGATGATCTGGAAGCAACACAGAAGCTTGGCGACACAGGCAAAGTTCCCGACATCGTCGTGATCGATTATCACCTGGACGAAGGCACCGGGATCGAGGCAGTGGTGCGTCTGCGCTGGAAGTTCGGAGCAGACCTCCCAGCCATCCTCGTTACGGCCGACCGAAGCCGGAGTGTACGGGCGGAAGCCGCAGCAAAGTCCATAGACATGTTCAACAAGCCATTGAAACCGGCAGCACTACGCGCGCATCTCGCACGTTGCCGCGCTGAGCTGTCTGCGCGCCCCCAAACAGTTCCCGCCGAGGAAACATAATAAAAGGGGCCGCGAGCCCCTTTTCAATCGCTGAAATCCGCTATCACGTCAGCTGGTGGATGCAGCCTGCTCACCGCCGTCATTGCCGAGTTGCCATTGCCCAGCTTCGATTTTCGAAGCTGCAATGACGGCCTGCGTCCGGCTTTCAACGCCAAGTTTCTGCAAAATTGCCGACACATGCGCCTTCACTGTGGCTTCCGACACGGAAAGTTCATAGGCAATCTGCTTGTTGAGCAAGCCCTCAGACAGCATCATCAGCACCCGCACCTGCTGTGGTGTCAGGGTTGCCAGCCGTTGCACAAGGTCCGCCGTGCCATCGTCCGCCCCGAGGTCCACCTCCGGTGGCGTCCACATGTTACCTTCCATGACGGATGAAATGGCCTGCCGGATAACTTCGATACCGTGGGATTTGGGAATGAACCCGGAAGCGCCGAATTCCACACAACGACGGATTGCCTGGGGATCCTCATTGGCCGACACGATCACGACCGGAATGCCCGCATATTGTGCCCTGAGGTACATCAGTCCGGAAAATCCGCGCATTCCCGGCATGGTCAGATCCAGCAGGATCAAATCCACATCGGCTCCTGCATCCAGCTTCGATGTCACATCCTCAAGCGTACCGGCTTCCTCGATACGGGCATTGGGGTACTGTGTTTCAAGGGTCTGCTTCAGCGCCCCCCGAAACAAGGGGTGATCATCTGCAATAATAAAATAGAACGCTGTATCCGGCAAACCGGTCCCCTCCCATTGCGGGCCCAAGTGTTGAGCCCCGACCAGTGCCTCTATCAAGCGCCGGCTCACTAACCAAGTCTATCATGACAACCGCCAGCCTCTTCTGACAAGTGCGGGCGCCCGATGTTTTTCCAGCCAACCCCTTTATCTCCATGCGTCACGGAAACGCTCTCGAAGTCCTTCAGGATTCTACCCCGGCCAGATTACTGCCGCCTTCTCCAATACAATCCGCTTTTTTTAAGTCCCATACAGAGATTGTATTAAAGGGTATTCTTGCACTGCGGCAGCCACGCAAGTCAAACCCGCTACCGGGCTAAAAAGCCCACTCTATTCATTTGCATCATATTTCCAAAGCGCATCACCCGGCTTCTTCGCTTCGCAACGCACAACAAGTCTTCCGACATATCACGTTGCGGCATCTTATCCTAAAGTCTAGTATAGACGAAAGTTTAAGAGGAAGGCGAATACGTACCCCGCCAGCCTTGGCCATGGAAAAGGACTAGAAAGATGAATATCTGGAGCTGTGCCCTCGTCGTACTCATCCTTGCCGGTGCTGTCGCCGGGAAATACACACATCCTGGCTACTCCTTCGACGGTACAATCAGCCCCTCCGGTGCCCCCATCACCACATTGCACACTCCATCCACTCCATAATCCGGCAAAGACCGCGAGGAGAGGGGTTTCGGCCGCCTGGAACAGCAGCATGAGATTTGCTGACCTGCAGGCCGGAATATAAGGGTATTTCAGCGCTCAGGCTGAAGGGTGGCCCTTATGAGCCAAGAAAATGCATGGTGATTGATCGCTGATGGCCGGAGGTGCGAAATTCAACCAAATAGACAGTTTGCCAGGTTCCCAAATCAAGGCGGCCGCTGACAACCGGTATCTGTAGACTAACCCCGGTCAGCATTGTCTTCACGTGCGCCGGCATATCATCGAGCCCCTCCAGGTGATGACGATAGCCGGCACTTTCCGGCGCCAGGCGTGCCATTGAATCAAGCAAATCCGCTTGTACATCCGGATCCGAATTTTCCTGGACTGTGAGCCCGGCAGAGGTGTGACGCAGAAACAGCGTAAGCAAACCGTCCCCTGCAGCATTTTCAGTCAGCCAACGATTGACCGGCTCGGCGACAGATTGAAACCCGGGACCGGTGGTTGCGACGACAAGTCGCCCCATGAGCTGTCGAAGTTGTCCGACGTCGCCATCCAGAGTCCATATACCTATCGGGTTCGGCGCCATAGCGGGGCTTCCTTTTCAGACGTTCTGCCAAGCTTGCGAACCAACATTACCTCCTGACCCGGTGGAATGACCAGTCTGAAGGCTAATGTATTAGTCAGCAAATCTAACGTAAAGAAATACAATCATAAGTTAGTCGACATAGCGCCATATTTTACCCTAATTATTATGAAAACTCTTTGAATACCTTGTAAATAAAAAATATTATCCAACTCAAAAACGGATAATACTGAAACATGCAGGCTACAATCGAACATGAATCCGCAAGAAACGCTGTATTCGATAGTCAACCACTCAGAATGTGACGAAAACGAAACGCTAAAGGTTCAGTATTATTTCTCCCGCTTTGAAGAAGCCGACCGCCAATTCCAGCTTACTTGTGGCATGAATGACGCGATTGCCGGAGCACGACGGGTCCGGCATGCCCGTTTTCACAAGGAACTGAGAACAGGCGACCTGATTACGATCCGCTCATTTGTGGCTTTCGATGGCCCCCACATGCTGACCGTTGTTCACGAGATGTACAACTCAAGCAGCGGCCTTCTCGCCGCGACAGCTATCGATGGATATGCACCAGCGGCCTCCTCAGCAAAAGTTCTTCGAGCCCGTTTTAAAGACGTGCAGGATCCAATGCCGGAATTGGCCAACCCACAGGGCCTCAACGCTTCTCCGGCGGGATCACGGCCTACGCTGGAGAGTGTTCTGTCTTCTGACGCCCGCATCTGCTTTCGCGGCACTGTCCTTCCCCGTCATATTGGCACAGACGGGCGGGTGGACGATGATTTCGCGATTGCTGCCTTTGCCGAGGGTCTGCCCCACCTCTGGGAACAAACGCCCATGACCCGCAAATATCTCACGGAGAACAACTACGGCCGGACTGCTGCGGAGATGAAGCTCACCTGGTTCAGCCCACTGAAGGTTGGCGACATGTTTCTGATTGCCAGCGCTCCGACAGGCTTGCAGAGCAAGTCATTCACCCTGCGCCATCATCTCTTCGAAAGCCGCACCAAGAGACTGGTTGCCATCTGCGACGTTGTCGCGATGATGATGGACCTCGACTCCCGCAATCCGGTCGAATTGCCTGAGGAAGCAGCCAAAGGCCTCTTCCGCTAGTCCTGAGCCAATCCTGATTTTCAGCTAAGAGACCCAGGAATCAGCCACCGCCGGGCTGATCCATTTCGTCCCTCAGATCTTTCATAAGGCCGAAGAAGCGCCGCATGGCCTTTTCCGAAAACTGAAGTACCTCTTCCAGCTGTTCTTCGTCCTCCTCGGACAGCCTTTTGGGAGACCGGTCTGTCTTGCCCCCGGATACGGACGGTTTGTCCCCAGAGGGGGCACTTGCCTTTGGGCTGACAGCTGAGGGGGGGACCGCCGATGGAGCTTCTGAAGGGCTTTTGGCAGCGCCCTTTTCGCCGGGCGCTTCTGTTGCCCCTTCCAGCTCCTGGATACGAGCGGTCAACCTGTCGACTTCATCGGCCAGGGATGCAATTTCCGCCTGATAGGCCTCCTCGGCAAGCGGTGCTGGCATGCAACGCCAGATGTCATTCGACTTCCGGCAGAAACTGACGCTCCCGGCTTCCCGGTCAATTCGCAAGATGTCATCGCCGGACTTCACCAGCGCATATCGCTTATCCGAAGCAGGTGTCTCTTTCTGTGTCTCGTCTCCGTTTCGCCCAGAGGCCGCATCGTCTTGAGCACGGGACATCGAAACAGGGAGCATTGCCATCAGGGCACACCCCAGAACCGCTGACGCCCAGGCACTTTTGCACCACTTACCGCCTGACATGCTTGCCTCCTGTACCAACACTTAAATTTACACCCTCTCCCCCCGATGAATTCTAACAGACTGACCAAGACAATGAGACTGTCAAAACCCAGTTGCGAGGACGAAACCGTGTATAAAGGCATCTTTCCCGTCTGATCAGAACGTCGTTGCTCAGATCGGCTGATAGGCACCGCGTCCACTGGCCATGGCATCCTCCAGCAGGCCCAGCCTGTCCTGTCCCCAAAATGGCTCACCTTTCCAAACGTAACAAGGCGACCCAATTACCCCCGCCTCAATGGCATCCTTCTGATTTTTTTCGTAGATACCTGCAACTTCTGGAGCCTGGGCTGCCGCGATCACAACATCCGGCTCGACTTCCAATGCCTCCAGAATGGACCGGATGACCGCTTCATCGGCAATATCCAGATCATCGGCCCAGATGGCCTTGAAAGCGGCTCCGGAAAAGCCCATCGCCGGGCCGCCTGTTTCCGTAAGCGCTATGGTACAGCGATCTGCAAGGCTAGGGTTTGTCGGGAAGAACCTCGGCCGAAAGGTCAGCGGGACACCTCTCTTGTCTTTCCAGCGTTGCATTTCGATGAACCGGTAGGCCTGTCTGGCCGGATGCCTTTTCGCAAGCGGCAGACCGCCAGACGCACCGAAAACACCAGTAAGGTCGACAGGACGGGGCCGGATCGTTACCCCGTGACGGCTTGCCACGTCTTGTAGAGCATCATGACCGAGATAAGCCCATGGCGACTGATGTGTGTAAAAGTAATCGACTGTCAGACTCATACCGCGTAACTCCCGCACGAATTTCGCGCAACGGTTACCCGTTTCATTTTGAGAATCAAGTGCTTGCTTCAATCAAAAGAACTTGAGTCACTTCAAGTGACGGGGATTTGGGGACGTCTGAGCTGTAAAGACATGGAAAGCTGAACGGAGCCGCTCTCATGTTTTCACGCGGCAGGCTTGACCCGGGTCAGGCTGCTGCAGTCATGTCTGCCTGCCGATTTTCTGCCAGAAGCAACAATCCCATGCGTTGCGGGCGTTTCCAAGCGACTTCATAGCTGGACTGGCTTCCATCTTCACGCACGACAACGACTTGCGTGCCGACCTCGGCACCGGGCACACTCCGTGTTCCCAGTCCCTCCTCCGAGATGTCGAACAGCGCGCTCTGATGATCACCTGACGGCGTCTTGATCGTCACCATTTCACCAGTCGCCTGACGCCGGAGGGCCTTTCGGCGCTCGTCCACATCCATAGACATGTCGTGGAGGAATTTTTCGACCGCGTCGGCCAGTTCGCCGGAGATATTTTTTACTTCTCCGGAGATCTGATCCACAAGCAAGGCCTCCTCCGCCGTATCACGGATTGCCTGACTGACGTGAGTGGCTCCCTCAACGGCCTGCCGTGACCCATCGGCTGCAGCAGTAATTGAATATGAGATTTCCTTGGTCGCAGTGCTCTGCTGTTCGACCGCCGACGTAATGGCAGTCGTCACACCCATGATGCTCTCAATGGCTCCGGATATATCGCGGATGGACATCACCGCGCTTTCCGTCAAACTCTGGACGGCATCAATCTGCGAGCCGATCTCCTCGGTCGCCTTGGCAGTCTGATTGGAGAGTTCCTTGACTTCCGCAGCCACCACAGCGAACCCTTTCCCTGCATCACCGGCCCGAGCTGCTTCGATCGTTGCATTGAGCGCCAGCAAGTTGGTCTGTTCTGCAATATCGCGGATCATCTCCACAACGGTCCCAATTTTCTGAGCAGCTTCGACAAGACCGGAAACATTCTGGTCGGTAGTGCCGGCAACCGCGGTCGCATTGTCAATGATCTCGGTAGCACGTGCTGACTGGGACAGAATTTCGTCGATTGCACTTGCCATTTCCTCAGCAGCTGAGGCCACTGTCTGCACACTGGTCGACGATTCCGAAGATGCCGACTTCGCGTCGTCAGCCGCCCGCGTCGCCTCTCCTGAAATGCTGGAAACCTTGGAAGCCACCTCAAGCAGAAGCCCTGTTTTATCAATCACCGAAGAATTGACCCTCTGGATCATTTCGCGGAAGTGGCCGATGACTGCCTCGACATGTTTTTGCCGCGACATCTCGTTACCCCTTTCCTCGACCGCGACATCCTCAAGAGAAAGCCGCGCACGGGCATTGTCCTGAAACACCTCGCCGGCCTTAGCAAGTTCTCCTATGATGTCAGAACGGTCCGTCATCGGCATCTCGAAATCCGTATCGGAATGCGAAATTCGGATCAGACTGTTCCGAATGGCGTAAAGTGCTCCGATAATGTTCTTCATCTGCCATATGCTGAAGCCAATTGTTGCCAGCACGATGGTCAAACTGCCGATTGCGACAAGATAGACACCTTGCCATGCAGACGCCTCCAGGCTGGCTGCACGCATCTCGGCTTCCGTCAGGAACTCCACTGAGGCTTCCCTGATCTGATTTAGCCGCTCTGTCGCCTTATCAAACCAGACGCTCCCCTCAATCCCCTGACCATTCAGAGTTTGAGGAAGCTCTCTCAAGACCTTGCGCCACGCAAGAACCTGCTCCGTAGCCGGTCCTGTAACCTTCGTCTCCAAAGAGGCAAGCTGCGCGGGCGTGGCAATGTCCTGAAATTTAGCTAGGAACAGACTTTCAACGGACAAACGGTCGAAATAGGCGAGAAAGAGTGGAAAGCTGACACTGCCATCCGCGGCCACCTTCGTGAAGAGACGCCCTCCAATGGCTCTTTCCAGCCCGCCAGCCTCTTTAGCTTCTGTGAGCAGCGAGAATGGAACCATCTGGGTTTGATATTCTGGGTCCGGACTTGCCTGCACTGCTGCCTCAACGAGATTCAACAACGTACGGATCCGGCCGGAATAAAACTTCAGATTTTCCGAGCCCGTCATTTGTTTCGCATCAACGCTGTCTCGGTGACTGGCAATCTCATCGAGTGACGCAACAGCGGTTTGGAGTTCCCGTTGCCGCTGCTCATCGTCCAGCTTTAAGTTCCGAACCGTCTCGCGCAGAGATTCGATCGCGGCATTCGACAGCAGACGCTGTTCAGCAACGCGCTTGCCTGGGTCTGCGGCATATTCAGAGGCCAGAAAAACGGCGGTACGCCCGCGTTCCTTCTGCAGTTCATGGAGAACCCCTTCGGATTGCCGGGCCACATTTGCTATGGGCAGCAAATCCGATGCACGTTGGGCTGCTTCAATACGCCCAACCAGAAACATCACGCTCACGATTGAAATAGCTACAAGTGGAAATATAACAAGAGCCAGTATCTGAACGCGCAAAGACTTCATGATCATCTCAATTTTTCGCAGAATCCAATGTTTTTTAAATAATGGCCAAACTTATTAATGAAACACTTATAAAGTGCATTAATTAAAGTTCAGCAATCTAAAAGCTCAATATTTAGTCAGTATAATTCGAGTGATCATCGAGATAAATTACAATACATCTTCCCTTACCGCCCAGGCCAGTCCAGTTCTGATCATCATCTGACGGCAGGCAACACGGTTTCGGTGGACGTTTGATCGATTCCCGCCTATACACGTGGCAAATAGTAAAGCGCCACACCGCACTGACTGGCAAATAAGCCGAATGCGCCGCGCCCGTTTCCTTTGAAAGAGTTTGATGACAGATTTGAATAACGTCGCACCGGCGTTGGCGGCCGCTTTGGCGAACCGCGGCTACGAAACACTTACTCCGGTGCAAGCAAGTGTCCTGAACGACGCCCCGCCGGAGGCCGACTTACTTGTTTCCGCCCAGACCGGCTCGGGCAAGACCGTAGCGTTCGGGCTCGCGCTGGCGCCGACTATCCTGGGCGATAAGCCTGCTCTTGGCGCGGCGAGTGCCCCTGTGGCCCTGGCGATCGCACCAACACGTGAGCTTGCGCTCCAGGTCAAGGAAGAGCTGACATGGCTCTATAAGGATGCTGGCGCACAGACCGCGTCTTGCGTCGGCGGTATGGATCCCCGGACTGAGCGCCGGGCGCTCGAACGTGGCGTCCACATCGTCGTTGGAACACCAGGCCGCCTGAAAGACCATATTGAACGCGGCGCACTCGACCTGTCCCAGATCCGCGCCGTTGTTCTCGACGAAGCTGACGAAATGCTCGACATGGGTTTCCGGGAAGATCTGGAATTCATCCTGGATGCGGCCCCCGCCAGCCGCCGGACACTGATGTTCTCGGCAACCGTTCCAAAGCAGATCGCGGATCTGGCGAAGCGGTTCCAAAAAGATGCTGTCCGTCTTTCCAGCGTGAACGCACGCGAACAGCACGGCGACATCGACTATGTCGCCCACCCGGTCGCACCGAATGAGCGCGAGAACGCGATCATCAACGTGCTACGCCTGCATGAGGCAGAAAAGGCGATCCTGTTTTGCTCGACCCGTGAAGCGGTCAAGCGCCTGACGAGCCGTCTGGCCAATCGCGGCTTTTCGATCGTATCTCTGTCCGGTGAATTGAGCCAGGCGGAGCGGTCAAACGCACTGCAAGCCATGAAGGACGGCCGCGCCCGCGTCTGCGTCGCCACAGATGTCGCTGCCCGCGGGATTGATCTTCCCAACCTCGATCTCGTGATCCACGCCGATCTGCCGACAGGAAAAGCAGCCCTGCTGCACCGATCGGGGCGAACCGGGCGTGCGGGCCGCAAAGGCACCTGCGTTCTGATGGTTCCCTATCCGCGCCGCCGAGCAGCGGAGCGCACCCTGCAGTTCGCAAACGTCAAGGTCACATGGAAGCCAGCACCAACGGCAGCGGACATTCGCGCCAAGGACAAGGAGCGTCTGCTCGCCGACCCATCGTTGACTGCCGAGCTGGAAGCGGACGATCTCGACATCGCACGCGAGCTGCTTGAAGCGCATGGCCCGGAGAAGATCGCCGCTGCTTTCGTCAAACTTCACCAGGCCCGCCTGCCGGCAGCGGAAGATGTGTCCGAAACCAGCGAAGACAGCCTGCGCGGACGCGGTCCCGGAGAGCGCGGCGGACGTGTTGCCGAAATTCGCGGCAAGTTCGAGGACGGTATTTGGTTCCGGTTGTCACTCGGTCACAAGCACCGCGCCGATCCGCGCTGGCTACTGCCGATGATTTGCCGGGCCGGTCACGTGACGAAACGCGAAGTTGGGGCCATCAAGATCTTCCAGAACGAAACCCGTTTCGAGATCGATGGCGCTCATGCGCAACGTTATGCCGAGGTGATCAAGAAGGATGGATCGGGCGAAGAGAACGTAACCATTCAGGTTCTTGATGCCCGTGGAGGCAAGACACCTCCTCCTCCCGCAGAAGACCGGGGACGGCGGGGACCGCCACGCGAGCGCAGCGAACGCCCTGCCAAGCGCGGTGGACACGATGTTTTTGAAGGTGGCCGGGAAGACCGGAACGATGGCGCAGGCCGCAGGGCCAGACCAAACCGGGATGCACCAAACCGTGATTTCGCCCCGAAGGGCAAGAAGCGGCGCAAGTTCTCGGATGACGAACCTGCGCCAACCCATCCAGCCTTCGAGCCGTTGGACATGAAAGACCTGGCTTCGGCTCCCGGCGGCGGCAAGCCACGCCGGAAGGCCGCGTCTGATGCGGGCGTCACTGATGCTCCACGGCGCGCGCCAAAGCCAAGGCCTAAAAAAGACGGCGTGAAAAAGAAGGCCCCCAAGAAGAACAAGCCTTCACGCGCCGCACGCAAGGCAACAAAAACCTCAGACTGAGCGACATAAACCTAACCAGGCAGCGGACCTAAAACTCCGCTGCCTTTTTGCTTTTTGGCTTGCGCCGACAGAGGCTTCCCGCCCGGGGCTGTATCGGGACATGCAAGGCAGCTGTCCAGGCCGCGCCAGCTTCAATTGCGGACCGAAATCGGTTCCAGTGTGCTCGCCTTCAATGACAATCGCGTTTTCGGAGAAAGACCTCCCTGAGGGTGAATAAAAACTATTATCCCGAATCACTGTGTCTTCGACCGGCCGGCCCAGAAGCTGGCTTCTGAAGGGTGTACCGAGATAGACGTACTCGAAATCCCCGATAAATCTGTTTTCCGCTACGGCCGCCCCATCATCCTCGACCCGGACGCCGGTCCCCACATTCGTGAAGCAATTGCCTACAACCGAATTGTCCTCGGCAAAGTCCTCGTAGATCGTCACTGAGCTTCGGAATGGAGAACGGATCTTTCCATACTTGGATGCCACAAGCCCCGTGAGAAATTCCAGATTGAAGTGAAGCGACAGCAAGTCGTCAGATGGGCTTTCAGGCCGCCCTTCCATCACACTGTCTATGCTGACGGGCACATCATAAGGGCTCTGGTCCCCACAATCCCAATTCAGTAGATCCCGGGACTGCCGCGCGGCGATCCAGACACCGACAGGCATATTCCGGAAGACATTGCGCCGTATCAAATTGTCCCGCGCATGCTGAAAACGCGGAAGGCTGTCAAAGTTGGTCGTGTGATATTCCCAGCAGTTCTTGTAAAGAAACACTCCGCCAATGGCGTTCCCGTCAAAAACATTGTCCTCAACGGTGTTTTCCGCAGACGCATCAATCGACAGCCCTTCGCGGCGGGTCATGGCCACTCGAGGCAGACCGTCATTGGAAACATGCCCGTTTCCGGCGATCAGATTGCCGCGGATAACATTCTTCTGCGAACCATATTCCAAATAGATTCCAACGGTCGCCCCACCGGAAATTTCGGAGTTTTCAATAGTCGCCCCTACGACGAAATGATCGACAAAGATCCCGGTCATATAGGAATCGCGGATCGTCATATCCGAAATCACAACACCTGACGAAGAGAGCTTCCGGGCCTCATCCCGCGACGCCTCCGCGCTTTCCAGCCTGTGCCCTTCGATGAGCAGCCCGCCGGTTTCCAGCAGGAGGCAGTTGCGGACGCTAACGTTCTCCACACCAGGACGGATGACCACCGCACGTGCCTTGATGCTGGAAAACACGGCACCCGAACAATCGACGTGCGTATTGGAATGGGAGATTTCGAGTGTACTGGAATAACGGCACTCATTGGGCAGCGTGACAGTGCCCACGATCTCATCGGGTAAAACACACTCCCGCAGGTGTTCTGCCGCAGGTGTTTTCACCCCCGGATCAGATGGGGCAGCAGCCGAAGCCGATACAAATGTTAGAAGGATCGCAAACCCGGCGAAGCACACCGATCTATTCATTGATCACCAAGGCGATTGTCCAGTCATCGCCATCCTGAATCAGCTGGTAATGACAGGTGAATTCAAGCGCCGTCTCGCCGTTAGATGCCTCCTGGGACCAATCGAGCGTCACCAAGGCCGCCGAACCGCTGACGTGGCTGGACACCACCTGGAACTCGGACACAGTGACACCTTCCTTGTCGAGAGCAGCAAGCAGCGCCTCGACATTTTCGAGGAGCTCATCCTCATCGTTGAAGACATGCCCCTTTTCATGCTGCCAGATGGTCACGGGAAGGGCGAAGCAGTCGCAAATCCGTTCTGCGTCGAAATCGTTGAACCCGGTCAGATAATCTTCAAACAACCGGGAAATCGCAACTTCGGCCTCGCTTTGGTCGTCGTCCGAGGGGCGATCGGTCCCTTTATCCGGCTCCTGCGACATAGGCTCTCCTTCCTGCAGGCTTGCAGGGCGGGAACAGATGCCTCACCCTGCTTTCCGGATCAATCATATTGAGCGTGCGGACCTGCCGTCCATCGATTTCAGTGGGAGACAGTGAAGCGTCCTCAGCTCATTCTGCCGCCAGTCCCCGATATGTCGGATCTCCTCACCCCCCTGGGCAGGCGCTAAACGGCAGTCCGGTATCGTTATCTGCAGTAAGAATATTCGATCCGGCACTCAGGAGCCCCAGCCTTGGCGCAAAAAGTCATCGCCGCGGCGTTGGCCACCTGTTGGTTTTCACCGGAGCCGATCCATACGCCACCTGGCGTCTTTGCCAAGGCGTGGCACTGGGCAGTCGTTACATCCTCAATCGAGCACCCGGGCTCGCCGCAATACTGCAGGGCGAACCGCTCCGCATCAGCAGGCGTCTTCCCGGCCCCATGACCAAACCGTCCATTGCTGCCGATCGCGAACGCCATATAGCCGGAGCCCCCCTGTGCAGTCTGATCCGAGACGGATGCACCGCTCCGTCCGAGAGCCTGGCAGGAATTATAGATCCCCTGAATTTTCGGCCCGTTCGAGCACATGATGCCGCCCCATTGATAACCGCGCTGGCCGTTGTCGAGCGCCACCTCGAACCAGTCGTAGCCGTCGAAAGTGATGTGGGTATTGTTCAAAATTGTCAGCCAGGTACCTTCTGAGATGCTGCCCGTCTGGCGGAAGTTGGTTCCAGGCCCATTGCGCAATTTTCCACCAAGCGATTGCCCGACCACATTCAATGCTTCAGCCTGCCCATGCACCTGTGGCTGCGAAGCAGGCTGGGCGACCCGGCCGCCCCCTGCAACGACCCGTTCACACGGAAAGGACGCATCACCGAACCACAGTGTCGCCCGGCCACCGTTTACCTCGAAGGAAGCGCTTTGGGCATCATTCGCGTAGACGCCCGGTTTGAAGGGCCGCAAGGAAAAGCGCCCGTTAGCGGAATCATATTCGGCCCGCCCCTCTTCGGGAATGACCGTTACGAAGGAATAGAGCCCATTCATGCTGCAGCGATATTCACTGTTTTCACTGGCAGCTGCATGATCGGCACCCAACAGTGCAAAAAACAACGCGGCGCTCGTTGCCCAAAACTTATCTGTATTCACAACACCCTCCAAGAACACCCAATGGACCATTGTTCAAAATCATCATTGCGGAATACGAGCTGAATGACTGTGACAAACAACACAATCTTGCGGGTCGTAAACTTGCCGGATACAGCCTAAATTCAACAACATGACCTCTGAACTGCTGCCCTCCCAATTCCAGGACTGGTTTGCCGCGCGGGAATGGACCCCGAGGGAACATCAGCTTGCCTTGCTGAAGCAGCTTCAGGACGGGCACTCCACCTTGCTGATCGCGCCCACGGGGGCCGGGAAAACGCTCGCCGGCTTTCTTCCCAGCCTGGTCGAGCTCTCGCAAAAGAAACGCCGCCGCCCAGGCTCACCAGGGTCACGGGGCGTCCATACGCTCTATATCTCCCCGCTGAAGGCACTTGCTGTCGATATCGCCCGTAACCTGGATGCTCCGGTGTCCGAGATGGGGCTGGATATTCGCATAGAAACCCGAACCGGAGACACACCCTCCCACAAGCGGCAAAGACAGAAGACCAATCCGCCGGACATGCTTCTCACAACGCCGGAGCAGATCGCGCTTCTACTGTCGGACCCCGCATCGGAAAAACTCTTTTCCTCTCTGCAAACCATCATCCTGGATGAACTCCACGCTCTGGTGACCTCCAAGCGCGGTGACCTCTTGTCTCTGGGACTTGCCCGTCTCAGGCGCTTATCTCCAGACCTGCGCACGATTGGCCTTTCAGCCACAGTCGCTGAGCCGGATGATTTGCGTGCCTACCTGGTCGATCAGCCAGCCGCTAACCGCCGGAGCCTGTCACATGTCGTGACTGTTGCCGGCGGCGCAGAGCCCGATATTGCCATTTTAGACTCGCAGGAACGCGTCCCCTGGTCCGGTCATTCCGCACGCTACGCTCTGGCTGACATGTACGAACTGATCAAGCAGCACCGGGTCACCCTGCTGTTCGTCAACACAAGGTCGCAAGCCGAAGCCATCTTCCAGGATCTCTGGCGGATCAACGAGGACACCCTGCCGATCGCATTGCATCATGGCTCTCTGGATGTGGGGCAGCGGCGCAGGGTGGAGGCCGCAATGGCTTCAGGCCAGCTCCGGGCCATAGTCGCAACATCGTCGCTCGACCTTGGAATCGACTGGGGCGACATCGATCTTGTGGTGAACATCGGCGCACCGAAGGGCGCCAGCCGCCTTGCCCAGCGGATCGGGCGCGCCAATCACCGGATGGATGAACCGTCCAAGGCCATCCTGATCCCGGCCAACCAATTCGAAGTGCTTGAATGCCAGGCTGCCCTAGCCGCCTCGAAACGCGGTGATCAGGATACACCTCCCTTGCGCAAGGGGGCCCTTGACGTGCTCGCCCAGCACTTGCTCGGTCTTGCCTGCGCTCATCCTCTCAATGCCGATACCACTTTCGCAGAAGTCAGGTCCGCCGAAACCTACAAGCATCTGGACCGCCCTACCTTCGACCGGGTTCTGGATTTCGTTGCTACCGGCGGATACGCCTTGAAAAGCTACGACCGCTACGCAAGGCTGAAGCAAGATGCAGATGGTAATTGGAGGATTGCGCATCCGAAGATCGCTCAGCAGTACCGGCTGAACGTCGGCACCATCGTGGAGGCTCCCATGCTCAAGGTGCGTCTGGTGAAGTCGAAAGCCCAGGGCCGCAGAACGCCTGTGGGACGCGGCGGACGCATGCTTGGCCAAATCGAGGAATGGTTCGTCGAACAGCTGCAAACCGGAGATACATTCCTATTCGGCGGCGAAATCCTCAGGTTCGAGGCGCTGAGGGAAAACGAGGCTTACGTCTCGCGCACGAAATCCGACAGTCCAATGATTCCGTCCTATATGGGCGGCAAGTTTCCCCTCTCGACCTATCTGGCCGGCAGCGTCCGCCACATGCTGGCGACACCTTCGAGCTGGCACAGCCTGCCTGCCCAGGTGAAGGATTGGCTCACTCTTCAGCAGGACACCTCCTGCCTGCCCGAGGAAGACGGGCTCCTCGTGGAAACCTTTCCCAGGAGCGACAAAAACTACATGGTCTGCTATCCGTTCGAGGGGAGGCTCGCGCATCAGACACTTGGCATGCTTTTGACCAAGCGGCTGGAACGCTTGGGCGCCAGACCGATGGGGTTTGTCGCCAACGACTACGCCCTTGGAATATGGGGATTGGGTGACCTGTCCAGTCTGTTTGCAAGTGGCCGTATATCGCTCGACACCCTTTTCGAAGAAGATATTCTCGGTGATGATCTGGATGCATGGCTTGCTGAATCCAGCCTGATGAAGCGTACATTCCGCAATTGCGCCGTCATTGCCGGCCTGATTGAACGCCGCCACCCGGGGCAGGAAAAGTCAGGACGGCAGATCACCATTTCCTCCGATCTGATCTACGACGTTCTGCGGGCGCATGAGCCTGACCACATCCTTTTGCGTGCAACATGGGACGATGCGGCTGAAGGACTTTTGGATATCTCCCGTCTGGGTGAACTTCTTGCTCGTATCAAGGGTCGAATCACGCATACTCGCCTGAGCCGGGTATCCCCGCTTGCCGTGCCAATCCTCTTGGAGATTGGCCGCGAACCGATCTACGGCGAGGCAATGGAAAGCATTCTGGAAGACGCAGCTGACGATCTGGTGATGGAGGCCTTCGGACAATGAGCCTTCTCCCGTCTCATATGAGAGATTTCATGGTGGCTCCCGTCTGCCATGATATTCAAATCAACGGGCAGACCATTGGACTGCATGACAGCGGCATCCTCTGGTGGCCTGAGGAAACGACACTCGTCGTCGCCGATCTCCATATGGAAAAAGGGTCATCCTATGCCCGCAGGGGCTTGATGTTGCCACCCTACGATACAGCGGCCACGCTGGAAAAGCTCGCTGCCGTCATCGATGCATTCGACCCTTCCCGCATCATTGCTCTCGGTGACAGTTTTCACGACCCGAATGGATCCGACCGCCTTCCCCCTGCCTATCGGGCCATGCTCACAACATTGCAGCTGAACAGGGAGTGGATCTGGGTCACAGGTAATCACGACCCGGTTGCGCCTGTGCGCCTGTGCGGTGAGACCGTCGACGAAGTAACAATCGGATCCCTGACATTCCGCCATGAACCGCGGGAAAGCCGGACCGCCGATACGGCCGGAGAGATTTGCGGTCACCTGCATCCAGCGGCCAAAGTACGCCGCTACGGCCGGTCCATTCGCAGGGCCTGTTTCGTCACCGACGGGTCACGCTTGGTGCTGCCGGCATTCGGCGCTCTTACGGGCGGGTTGAACGTTATGGACAGCGCCTTTTCGCCTCTCTTCGAACCCCGGCGCTTTTCAGCATTCCTGCTCGGCGAGAACCGTCTCTACCCCTTCACGGCAGCGCGGTTGATGGGCGACTGAGCTGATTTCAGCTTCAGCCAAATTCGGCAATTCTCCTGACTGTCCCGGGATCGAGAAAGCCACGTACTGTGGCTTCCGTTTCAAGGGCCATGGCCATTTCTAGCCCGGCGCCGTCTGGTCTTGTCAGTATGCGCCTCAAGTCCTGTACGGGCCCCTTCGGCAAGGCCGCAAGCCGGGTTGCCAGGTCGGTTGCGCGGGCAAGCAGCTCTTCATCCGGAACCACTTCACGGATCATGCCCCATTCGAATGCCTGCACCGCATCGAACCGCTCACCAAGCAGGATCAAGTCCCGGGCACGTTGCAACCCAACCAGACGCGGCAAAAGCTCCGTAACCCCGCCGGTGACAAAGAGCCCCCATGAGATTTCGGGAAAGAAAAAACGAGTGCCTTCGGCAACTATCGCAAAATCACAATTGATAACCCACTCCAGCCCGCCTCCAACTGCCCAGCCCCGTATGGCGCCGACAATTGGCGTTGTTCCAAGGACCATGGCGCGCGTCACATCCTGAATGCGGTCGACGTAGGCGCGGGTGACAGTTTCATCTGAGATCTGGTCCTCGAAGTCCTTCAGATCGTCGCCAGAGCAAAAAGCCCGCCCCTCCCCTGTCAGCACTATTGCGTTGACGGCCGGGTCGCTGTTCGCCTGTTCCAGAGCTTCAACGAAGTCCTCCAGAAGTTCGGGAGTGATCGCGTTCAAACGGTGAGGCCGGTTGAGGGAAATTTTGCGAACCCCGTTGCCTAGGTCTACTGTCAGCACAGTCTCGGTCATGCCCCGTCCTTTCTTATGATCCTACGGGTCTTCCCTTCAGTGCGGGGAAAGAAATTGTCCCTGCGAAGGGTAAGCCGCGCGGTTATTCCGATATCGCTCTTGAGCCGTTGCTCGATCGCCTGCGCCAGTCCAGCGGCGGTCTCAATACCGCTTTTCTGCTCCACTTCGATAGGCAACACATCGTATGGGCCGGGCCCGTCCAAAACGATGCGGTATTCCCCATTCAGTTCCGGGAAGGAATGAAGCGTGGCGGCAATCTGGGTCGGGAACGCATTGATCCCCCGAACGACAACCATGTCATCCGCCCGGCCGATGACCCTGAACCGGGGTGCTGTCCGTCCGCATGAGGCACGACCGGTACCGGTCAACTGAATTATGTCACCAGTGCGGAAGCGCACCAGAGGCTGGCAATCCCTTTGCATATGCGTAAGCACAAGCTCACCCCGGTTGCCTTCCTGCCAGGGCAAGACCTCTGTCGTTTCCGGATCGATCAGCTCCGGATGCAGGATATCAAGGGCCATGAAATGAAGGTCATCGCAGTCAGCAGTTTGTCCGGCAAAATTGCAAAAGACGTCCGTTACCCCGTAATTCGAATTGCGGACCTTGAAGCCCCAAACTGTTTCCAGACGCTCGCGGAAGCCGGCATTGTCCAGCCCCGCCTCACCGCCAAACAACCCGAGCTCCAGGCCCAGATCGGAAGGTTTCAACTCCGGAAAATGCTCCGCAATCACCTGCTCCAGCACAGCAGGATAGGAGGGCGTGCAGGATATTGCTGTGATGCCGAGCTCCTGAATGGTTCTGATCAGAAGTCTGGTGTCCCCAACGCCGAAGGGAACGACAGTCGCCCCGGTTGCTTCAAGCGTCATGTGGTCCGTGAGCCCGCCCATCCACATACGGTAATTCAGGCAATGTACCACTCGATGTTTCGGTCCGAGACCGCTTGCCGCCTGGGCCCGCCCGCCGACGGCAGCGGTCTGTTCCGCATCCCGCCTTGACAGGCACAGGTTCATTGCGGTCCCGGTCGTCCCCGACGTTCGATGTACGCGGGAAATTTCGGTTTCATCCGCACTCAGGTAATCGCCAAATGGCGGTTGGCTGGACTGGCTCTGCCGGAGGGTTTCCTTATCGACGAACGGCAAATCGCTGAGGGCCTCAAGGCTATCCGGAGGCCGCAGCCCCTTCCAGACCCTTTGGTGTAGCGCGGACCGGCGGGCGACATAGTCTTTTTGCGTCCGCCACAAATGCTGACGATGGGCTGCCAATTCGTTCAAGTCGGTAAAATCAGCCCTGTCGAGAAGCATTGCCTGATCCAAAAATGATACTGATATCATTTTTATTTCCATATTCCGGACCTTGTGTCAATATGCGGGGCGGATAGGAATAGAAGCAGACAGCCAACCACATCGATGGACCGACGCGTGGCAGACCAAATGGATCTCTCCTTTATAAAAGTGCTCTCTAAGAAGGCCGAAGCAGCGCAGCGCAAAACCGAACGTACGCGCTTCCGGCTTCAGGCCAGCCTTGCTGGCCACATCATGGATGGCACTAATCGCAGCGACCTCAAGGTCGCCGAGGTCACCGAAAAAGCCGGCCTCGCACACGGTACTTTTTATCGGTATTTTGATGACATCCGGGTTGCCACAGACACTCTCGTTGCGGACTTTGCCGAATTTGTCCGGGACACCCTCTCAACGCCCCGCCAGGGCGAAGCCGGATCACGGGAACGCACACAAGCCGTTACAGCGATATATGCAGAGGTTTTTGCTGCAAATGCGCTTCTTATGAAGTGCCTTTTTGACGCCGGGCGAGAGGCTGGCACCTCCTCCGACACTTATCAGTGGCTGAACCGGAGCTGGTACGAACGTATCGCGGCCTCCATAGCCCGCCAGCGGCACAGCACCGACGGACCAGATGCAGAAACTGATGAAACCTGTCTCGCAACAGCCTTCGCTCTCGGCGGAATGGTAGATGAATTTCTCGCCCAGGTTCACCTTCGCCGGGAACCCGCCCTCAGCGCGTTTCGGGAGAATCCGGCCCACGTAGCGGCATTTCTCACGGACCTTTGGATCAAGGGCGCATACGGCACGGCGCCGGCTCAGCTAGTCCTTGCGGAAGATGACACCTGCCAGCCAACCGGTAAAGACGGCCAGGCTCACAGCCAATAGGCCGTAAATAAGCGGATAGTGATTCGCCAGACTGTAGGTCAACTGCTCGAAGCCGATCTTGGCAACTGCAAGTTCGGTTTCCTGTTTGGACAGCAATCCCCCATCCTGGAACAGGTAGCTTTTGACCTTGTAATTGCCCACCGGAATATTGGCTGGCAACGGCACCGTGGTCCGGAACATGGTCTCGGTCAGAAACTCGATAGCACCGGGTCGCTCGGAATAAAGCCCTTCTTCCTGCCGCAACCGCAAGAAAGCGTTGCGGAAATCGTCACGCTCCGACAAAGGCACACCGGAGCGGCCGGAAATGGCCAGGTTCAGATGGTGCAGGCCAATGCCCTGGGCATCCAGAAGCTCCCGGTCTCCCAGATTGCCGACGCTTGTGGTTCCAGCCAGGGCATAGAATGACGGGACGTTCTTGAACGTCTCGTATTCCCGATTGACCCAAACTCCAAGAAACCGTCCCTTCCGCCGTGTCGTTATGTCCTGTTCAGGCCCTTCGACCGTAATGGCGAGGTCATAGTTTCCCGGCCGCGCAATGGTGTGAATGTCCCGGCCGATCTGACCGAAGATAACAATCTCGGTGCCGGTAAAATTCGACTTTATCGACACGATGTCCGAAGACAGAGCTGTTACCAGCTGTTCCCCTTTGGCGGGGGCACTGCAGAGGCCGAAAGCCAGGGCCAGCAGAACGAGGAGCCGCGCTATCATGCACCACCCCCCTTCATGATAGCGATGGAGTAGAGATCCTCGGGGCGCAACAGAAGGTCGACCGCAAACCGAAGTCCGACCATCAGGACCAGAAGCGCCAGCAGAAGGCGCAACTGATCGCCGCGCAGGTTCTGTCCCATACGCGCGCCAAACTGCGCTCCAATCACGCCACCAATCATCAGCGTGATGGCCAGGACGATGTCGACAGTCTGTGTCCCGATCGAATGAAATATCGTCGCCGCTGCCATCGTGAAAAGAATTTGCAGCAGCGATGTCCCGATCACCACGTTGGTTGGAACGCGCAAAAGGTAGATCAACGCGGGGACCATCATGAAACCGCCGCCGATCCCAAGCACCGTACCGAGAAAACCGATGATAGCACCAAGCCCCAGCACCGGGATCACGCTGACATAGAGCTTCGACTGCCGGAAACGCATCTTGAAGGGCAGGCCGTGGATCCAGTTGTGCTGCCCCGGCCTGCGGCTTCGAACGACTGCACCTGTTTTCCGGCGGCGGATTGCGCGAACCGACTCGACCAGCATCAAACCGCCAATCGTTCCCAGGAACGTCACATAAGCGAGCGAAATGACCAGATCGAGTTGCCCGAGAGACTGCAGGAGCTCAAACAAGACCACACCGATCAGCGAGCCCGACACACCGCCTATGAGCAGCACGGTAGCAAGTTTGAAGTCGATAGCTTTACGCCGCCAGTAAGTCACGACGGCAGACGTGGAAGAGGCAACGACCTGGGTGGTCACTGTAGCAACGGACACTGCCGGGGGTATGCCGGAAAAAATCAGAAGTGGCGTCAACAGGAACCCGCCACCGATGCCAAAGAGCCCGGACAAGAAGCCCACAGCACCGCCCATGCCGAAAATAACGAACATGTTGACCGGTAACTCGGCTATGGGCAGATAGATTTGCACGATGGGTTGCCGACTTTGCGACGCCCGGTCAGGCGTCTGTTGATACACTACTCTGGTTTAAGCCCCTCTTGGAGAGGTCTGTCAACCAATCCAGAGCTCTCTGCCGCATGAAGCTTGCCTGAAGCACACCAATTGGGCATCAGGCCTGACTTATGGTTGCACGACTCAACATCATGTACCCGTTCCTCAGATGGACTGACTGTCCAGATCCTTGATCAAACCAGCATCGACCTCGCCGGTTTCCGGCCTTCCGAGGCTGCGCTGGAACGCCCGAATGGCACTGCGGGTGCGGGGTCCGATCTCTCCATCGGGTGTCCCCGTTTCAAACCCGAGCTGATTCAACTTCGCTTGTGCCTGCCGCACCATTGCCTTGTAATCGACGACATTGCCGAGCGTTGCGGATGCATTGGTTGAAAGGCTTTGAGCAGAGGCCCATTCCGGATCTGTAACAACCTTGTTCGCAGCCGGCTCCGGTGTCGTCAGTTTGAAGGTCTCGACAGCAAGGCGGCCCGCCGCCAGTTTGTCCTGATCCATCATATTGGCCACATCATCACGCTTTGCCGCGGCATCGCGATCTCCCTGATCGGCGGCAATGGCGAACCATTTGTAACTGGCGACAAGATCTTTCTCGACGCCAAGGCCACGGGCATACAGGATTCCGAGATTGAACAGACTGTCTTTCACACCGTAATTCGCGGCACTTTCAAACCATTTGGCCGCTTTCGTGAAGTCAGGCGTTCCATCTGTTCCTTCGGCATAAAGCACCGCAAGATTATGCATCGCTTTAGCGTTCCCAGCCTCCGCCGCTTTCGTATAAAGCTTCAGAGCCTTAGCCAGATCCCGTTCAACCCCACGCCCTTTTTCATAAAGACTGGCAAGACGGTATTGCGCGGGAGCCAGACCCTGATCGGCTGCCTTCTGATACCACTTCGCAGCTTCGCTGAGATCTGCGGTAACAGCAGAGCCTTCCGTGTATTTCACGCCGACGAGAAACTGAGCTGCCGCATTGCCACTTGCTGCCGCGCTGCGCAGAGCCATTGGCCCAACCGCCTCGGGCGGAAGATTGGCAACCACATTTGCCTTGACGACGTCGCCTGCCGGCTGGGGAATTGCATTGTCTGGCTGCGGAACATCCTTGCCGAAACTGCTGCCAGCGCCGCTGGGCGGTGCAAAGGCCAGAGCGTCAGGTGAGACCGCCCCGGACACTGGCGCGGCCGCGGTCGTCGGAAGGGCAGACGCTGACTCCCCTTGAGGAGGCGGTGTCACCGCTGCCTGCTTCGCATCTCCTGGAACCGACTGCTGCCCGGCGTTGGCGGCAGGTGCCGGAGCGGACATTCCGGGTGAGGCCTGGCTTTCCGCGGTTTGCGGGGCTGGCGCTTCAGAGACCGGACCGCTGGAATTGCCCGTGGCCTCCCGTGCGGGAGAAGCCGGCTGGGCAGGCTTGATCTGCTCGGCAACTTCAGGCGCTTGCGTTGCCGAAGCGAGCTTGTCTGCCTCCGTTGCGCTGTCGCCCGGTGCCGACACAAATCTGAATACCTGCAGCGCACCGATGGTCAGAACCACTGCAGCAGCTGCGAAGAGCAACGCCCGGCGCCGGGTTCCCCCGCCGACGTGTTCCTCTTCGGGAGCCGGACGGTCGCCTGGAAGAACCTGACTTGCGTCCTTCTCTTCAGGAATTTCCAGCAGAAGATCGGCTTCCTCGCTCTCGTCCTTCTCCTTGGCCTGTTTTCCGGAGCCCCGCTTGAGGACTTTTCTCAGCCATCCCGCTCTGGCTTCACCACGGCTCTCTTCGCTGCTCCCCCCGAAAAGGGACGAGGATTTGGAGGTTTCCAGGAGTTCTGCTTCTTCCGAGGCTGCCTGAGCTGCACGGCGCGCGGCCGCAATAAAGTCGGCTTTGCGATCCCGCACCCTGTCCGCCGGACGCTCAGCGGCCTGCTCGACTTGGCGCCACTTGTTCGCGCCACGCCCCAGAAATTTACTTTCCTCAGGCTCGAGTGCCGTGGAGGCATTCGGCGCGCGGTTTGTCTTTTCCAGATGGTCGAGACGGTCGGTCAGCGAGCCGAGAACCGATTGAACACCTGTAAATGTATTCAGAGTGCGCTCTTCGGCACCTTCGGCAGCGTCCAACAGCCGCTTCAGGTCGGACTGGAGCCCATCGATGGCCTCCTCGTATTCCGGCGAGCGCCCACCGGGTTGAGCGGTGACCGCTTCCGTCGCTGCTTT
>JBNKOQ010000004.1:0-26364 GCA_050294735.1 Roseibium sp.
GGGGGAGACTTTTGATCCGTCCGGCCAATTCCCTCGCGCCAGTGGGCAAAGGGCCTGCCTCGCGGAGCAGGGAGATCTGAACAGGGGAGAGCCTGGCGGTTTTGCGCAAGAAGGTTGAAGCGGTCTGTTTCCTGCGGGGTGCCGAAAGCCGGTCAATGAGCGTTGCGATGTCCAGATCCGGCTTCATGTCGAGTGTTATGATGGCTTCGCCGGTCTTTTCGATCTGATGCCGGATTTCGGCCGATAATGCATAGACAGCCCCGCCTTCAAGTCCCTGTTCGGAAACCATGGCTTCGCCGGTGACACTTTTGTCTCCCAGCGAAAGCGTGATGCTCTTGAGAGGGGTACCGGCAAACCGGTCTTTAAGCTGTTCGCTCCAGGCAATCTGAAAACCGCAGTTTGCTGGCCGCAGAGGTGTAACCGTAACACCCTTTTCAGCCAGCAGGCCCACCCAACCGCCATCAGACCCAAGACGCGGCCAGCTCGCGCCTCCAAGCGCCAGTAAGACAGAGCGGGCAGCAAGCTGTTGTGGCTGGCCGTTCTTGTCCTGGAACGCAAGGCGATGCGCGCGTCCGAAACCGGTCCAGGTCATCCCCCGGTGCAATTCGACTTCCTGCTCGGTCAGGCGATTGAGCCAGGCACGAAGAAGGGGGGAGGCTTTCATGGCCTTGGGGAATACCCTCCCGCTGGAACCCACAAAGGTTTCCTGACCGAGGTTCAGACACCATGCCCGCAGGGCATCAGGTGTAAAGGTCTCGACGGATGGTTTGAGAAAGGCACCTGCCTCCCGGTACCGTGCCAGAAATTGCGGCAGTGGTTCTGAGTGGGTCAGGTTCAACCCGCCACGCCCGGCCATCAGAAATTTGCGGGCAGGTGAGGGCATTCGGTCTGCAACAGCGACCTTATATCCAAGGGCGGAGAGGTGATCTGCGGCCATTAGGCCTGCGGGACCAGCGCCAACAACAAGCACATCATACATGAGAGGCTTATAGCTGACTTGTCTACTGTGTGTCAGTTATCATTTTAATGAAAATTGTAATTATTAACTACTGTCAAAATTGACATTGCGCCAAGAAAATCATTTGTTAGTAAATCTCGAAGATAAATATAAGTAATAATAAAAGTATCTGGTTGCGGTGCGTTGAATGAGCTGGGGTTTTAATTTCTGAACATCTAGCGTGAAGAAAGGAGAGTTGTATGGCTACAGATCTGAAAAAGGTGCTGTTGGTCGACGATGATCCGAAGGTGCTCAGCGCAATTGAGCGGCTTGCAGCTGGTTATTGCAAGGTTGTTGGGTTTCTGGACCCTGAAGAAGCTCTGATGTGGCTGAAAATAAACCCGGATGCGGCTGTCATTATTTCCTGTGTGAAATTGCCCGGCCGTGGTGGAATCGCATTTCTGGAAGCCTCCGAACATCTCGCTCCACATGCATCCCGGATTCTGTTGACTGCAGAGCAGTCGGTCGGTGTCCTTAAGACGGCGGTCAATCAGGCCCGCATCTTTATGCTTCTGACGAAGCCTTGCCCGCCAGCGGAACTGACCAAGGCTATCGAGCAGGGAATACAGCGGTATGTGAAATATCTGCATGAACGCGGCGTTCTGGAGAAGACTCTCGCAGGATCGGTCAAAATGTTGATCGAGATGCTGTCGCTCTTCCATGCCGAAGCATTTCAGCGCACCGCAGTGATTCGAGCGCAGGCAGTGAAGATCGCAGAGCGCCTGCAGATGAAGAAGACCTGGGAGCTGGGGATGGCTGTAATGCTATCTCCGCTCGGTGAGGCCCTTCTGCCGAAGGACATATTGACCCGCTATCGGGCAGCCAAAAGCCTGACCGAGCAGCAGCGGGAAATTCTGGAGAGTGCCCCAAGGCAGACCCGCGATTTGCTGAAGAATATTCCGCAGCTGGAAAAAGTCGGTGAAGCTCTATACCTCTCCGGACGCGGTTTCGATGGGTCGGGGTTTCCCGAAGACGGTCCTGTCGGTGAGGAGATTCCGCTTACGTCACGTCTTTTGAAGATATTGACCGATCTTTGGTATGCTAGCCCGGACAGCGGGGTTGACCCTGCCGCCTTTGAAGCGCTGGCGATCAATCACAGGCAATACGACCCGCACATTCTGGAAGTAACACGGTCCTGCTTGCTCGGTGAAACGCTCTCCGATGATGAGTCTAAGGTTTTGCTATGCCATGTCAGGGCGTTGCAGGCTGGAGATATATTGATTGACGATGTATTGACTGAAGGCACGCATGAGCTCGTTCTTTCCCGTGGTCACAAATTGACACAGACCACCATCCGCCGTCTTGACCAGTACAATCATGTCGCTGGTGTCCGTCAGCCGATCCGGGTGCGTCGTGCCAATGAGAGGGCGGCGGCACTCGAATCTGTAAGCGCATGAGGCAGAATTACGGACGGGTCTGTTCCTGGGAGTCCTTTTTCAGCAGGTCGGCTTCATATGCCTTGGCGACCCGCAGGAAACGTGCATGCGCGTAATTGACCGAGAGGATCAGTCCCCACCAGCCGTATTTGCGGTACCGGCGGACGAAATAGGCTTTCAGGAAGGCTGCGGGGAATTCGGTCAACAGTCGCCGTTTTGGGAGTCTCCGGCTTCTGGCGCGTAAGTCCGCTACCTGCATGTTCGAGTAGCGATTGTATTTGCCGACCTGAAAATCGAGTGACCGGATCGACCGGTGGGCGATAATCTGCTTCACGGATTTGATGACGGTATCGGTGTTGGGGCGCACAGTGTCATGCACAGTGGATTCCGAGAAACGCCCCTGATGCCGGTCATAAAGCCGGATTTGATGATAGCCATAGGCCCAAGGTGCCGGGCGTTCTTCATGGGCATAGACGTCGCGTATCATGATTCGCCAGCCGCCAGCCTGTTTGTAGCTGCCGCTTGCGAACATTTCCTTCAGTTCGCTGGCCAGCGCAGGTGTGACTTCCTCGTCAGCATCCAGGTTGAGCAGCCAGTCGTTTCGGCATTGATCTTCGCCAAAGCGCTTTTGCGGGCCGTAGCCTGGCCAATCATTGTGAACGACACGCGCGCCGCGTTTGGTGGCAACGGCAACCGTATCGTCGACCGACCCGCTATCGATCACGATCACCTCGTCGACCCAACCCGAAACACTTTCGATGGTCTTTTCGATTCGGTCCGCTTCGTCCTTGGCGATGATGAAAACCGACAGGGGGAGGGGTGAAGTCATGAGAGGCTTTCGTGTTGTAACTTGTCATCCGCCTCAGCCTTCTAGCAGCTTTACCAGTTTATTTTTAGAGGGGGCATGCCGCTGATTTCCGGTGCCATAAATCCAGCGTCGACCGTGTGCCATTGGCTCTCTGCCACAAGGGGAAACTCCGGTTTGTCCTATTGAGACGTTCCCCGTTCCGGATGAGATTCAGCCGGAATATTACACTAACTCCGCCTCTTGTTCTCGCAGATGCAAATTTAATTGATGCGTCGCCAAAACCGATTTTGTTGACAACCAAAACCGATTTTGTAAGCTTGTTTTATAAGAAATAGATATTTTCTGCATGCGGTTCGATGTGCCCTCGGTTTTGATTGCGCTGTTTTGGCAGTTCGCACTGGCCTCAAGTCACGAGGTGAAATTCAGCGCCTTGTTGGCTCGCCGATCGCAAAGCAGGAATACGTCGGGAGGATAGATGACCGGTTCACGTGGATCCGTCACAATAGAAGATGTTGCGCGCCACGTCGGTGTCGCGAAGGGGACCGTCTCGCGCGTTCTCAACAACTATACGGACATCTCTCCTGCGACCCGCGAGCGGATCCTCAAGGCTGTCAAGGATCTTGGCTATCACCCATCGTCAACGGCGCGCAGTTTGAAACGCGGACGTCAGGATACGCTCGGCATTGTGATGCCTGTCGGGCGTGGCCGTGGCGCCGACCCCTTCCTGTCCGAATTTATCGATGGCATTGCCCGGGCACTGGACGAGTTGGACCGCGATCTTCTGGTGACGACGGCTCATTCCGCACGTCATATGCTGGAAACGCATGAGCGGCTGATTGCCCGGCGCAAAGTTGACGGCTTTATTCTGACCCGTACCGAGGTTGATGATCCGCGCATCGAATTTCTCTTGTCGCGCCGGTTCCCATTCGTTGCGCATGGCAGAACATCCGATCCAAAGGATTATGCTTGGCTGGACGTCGATAACGAGACCACATTTATCGATGGCGTCGCGCATTTGATTGGATTGGGCCATCAAAGAATTGGTTTCATTGGCGGGCCGCGCGATCTCAATTTTGCTTGCCAGCGCCGGGCCGGATACCGGTTCGGTTTGCAACAGGCGAGCCTGCCCTGTGATCCGGCTCTTGAAGTGGAAGAGCCGTTGACAGAGGAAGGAGGGGTGGAAGGTGCACGCCAGTTGCTCGGTCTGCATACGCCTCCCACCGCCTTGTTCTGTGTGACCGATGCCTTGGCTATTGGGGCAATCAGGCTTTGCCGGGACCTCGGGTTGCGGGTCGGTGAGGATGTAACGGTGATCGGTTACGACGGGCTGCCGGTCGGCGCCTACATGGATCCCCCTTTGACGACTTTTTCTCAGTCAGTGCAGTCAGCAGGTGGGCGAATTGCCCGCATGCTGATCGATGTGATTGAGGGAGCTGATCCTGCCGCCAGGCAGGAATTGGCACAAGCGGAACTGGTTCGGCGTTCGTCGGACGGGCCGCCGGTAAAGACCCCCGAAGAGCTTGCCAAGGCTCTGCGGCGGTCGCTGTGATTTTGACCAGAGTGAGTAATGGGAGAGTGTGATGTTTGGGAGGAAAACCCTTTTAGCCACTACATTGGCGGGTGTTTTTACAGTGGGAGTCGCCGGAGCAAATGCAGAAAGTTTGCGGTTCTGGACGACTGAAGAGCAGCCGGAGCGTCTGGCCAAGCAGGAAGAAATGGCCGCCGCGTTCAAGGAAAAAACAGGTGTCGATGTCGAAGTCATTCCCGTGACGGAAAAAGACATGGGAACCCGCGCGACCGCCGCCTTTGCGGCTGGCGATCTGCCGGATGTGATTTATTACCCTCTCCAATATGCGCTGCCATGGGCGGAGGCCGGCATTCTGGACACTGAGGCGGCCACGGAAGTCGTTCAGGCTCTGGATCCAGAAACGTTTGCGCCCGGGGCGCTGAATATGGCTGCCTATGAAGGTGGTTACGCGTCGGTGCCCGTCGATGGCTGGACGCAGATGGTTGTCTACCGCAAGGATCTTTTCGACGCCAATGGTCTTGAGGCACCTTCTTCCTACGGTGCTATCTTGAAGGCGGTCGAAAAGCTCCATAACCCGCCGGAGATGTTCGGTTTCGTCGCGGCAACCAAGATCGACGAAAACTTCATGAGCCAGGTTCTGGAGCATGTGCTTCTGGCCAATGGCGTCAGCCCAGTCGATGCCAACGGCTTCAAACCGCTGGATGAGAAGAAGACTGTCGAAGCTCTAGAGTTTTATAAAGCCATCGCCAAGGCTTCTCCCCCGGGAGATCTTTACTGGAAACAGTCCCGCGAGCTCTACTTTGCGGGCAAAGCCGCGATGATTATCTGGTCTCCGTTCATTCTTGATGAGCTGGCAGGTCTGCGAGACAGCGCTCCGCCGACCATCAATGACGATCCGACTTCCAAGGAACTGGCCTCCATGACTGGTGTTGTGACAACCCTGTCGGGTCCGTCCAATCCTGATGGCGCTGCCTGGGGTGATATCCGTTATTTCGGCATCACCAATGACGCGGACACGGAAGCGGCCATGGATTTCGTAAAGTTCTCCATGGATGAGGGCTACCTCACAACCTTGTCGATCGCACCGGAAGGCAAGTTCCCGGTCCGTCGCGGTGATACCGCGGATCCGGAAAAGTTCACGAAAGGCTGGGCAAAGCTGCCGGTTGGCGTGGACCGCAAGGCACCGCTGACCGAGCTTTACGACGAAGCTACAATCGAACGGATTGTCGGCGGTCTCGACACGGCAAGCCGCTGGGGTGTGAAAGAAGGACAGTTGTCGCTGGCGTCCAAGATCATCAACGGTCAGGCAATCAACCGCTACGTTCGCGAATACATTGATGGCGAGCGCGATGCCAAGGCAACTGTGGCAAAGCTGAATGAGGAACTGGCCAAGGTTCAGTGACCGAAGCTGCCGGGTCAGCCGCGCAAAACGCGGTTTGACGTGCAAACTACCCGTAAGGCGGGGCTCCCGCCTTACGGCTCCTTCAAAGACATTTAGTCCGGGTGCCAGAAATGACTGCCGAACAACATGAGGCCACAGGCCGGTCTGCTGTCCCGCCGAAAGGTATAGGGCCTATGCAGCGGCGCGAGGCGAGGCTTGCCTTCTTGATGCTGGCCCCAACCTTTCTGATCATCCTGGCGATCGTGTTGGGACCGCTTCTGGCCAACTTCTGGATCAGTTTGAAGCCTGTCGGACTGGCTGATTTGAGACCGCCTGCCGTGCTTGTGAACGAGCGTGTACGCGGAAAGCCGACTGTCGCGGGCGATGCAGTAACGCTGGAATACCGTCTGCGCAATTCATCGCAGGACAAGGAGATCCGGGACGTTGTTCTGACGGATGCGCTGCCTGACGGTTTTGCGCCAGGCGCCATGCCCGAGCGATGCGTCGTAAACGAGCGCATACTGACTTGTTCCATTGGAACGGTTCCGCCCAAATGGCGGGAGCACCTGAAGATTGAGGGTACGGTCGAGGCCGCTTTTCTTGCGCTGGACCGGCCAGGCCGTGATAGCAAAGCGCTCACCTCAGGGGAGGCCGACAATATTCTGACCAGCTTCGAATTCACTCTGGATAATTTCCGTAAAGTGTTCGATGCAAGTGAGTTCTGGAGTGTTCTCAGGGTCACCTTCTACTACACAATCTTCGGAACTGGCGGAGCTCTCGTGCTTGGCCTCTTCGCGGCGCAGCTGTTAAATACCCCGTTTAAAGGCCGAGGCTTTCTGCGCGGGCTTTTCCTGTTTCCTTACGTGTCGCCCGTGATAGCTGTCGCCTTCACCTGGGTGGTGCTATTCGACCCATTCTCGGGGACATTCAACGCTCTGCTGACCAAGATGGGTGTTGTTGAGGGGGCAATAAATTTCTTTGGTCAGCGCTCGGTTGAGTTTTCCCTGTTCGGTCTGCCGTTGGAGTTTCCATTGGCGTTGTCGACCGTGATCGCTTTTGAGGCCTGGCGCTACTTTCCCTTGTCTTTCCTGTTCATTCTGGCGCGGATGCAGTCCGTCAATACGGACATGTACGAGGCGGCCGAGATGGATGGCGCGACTCCAATGCAGCAATTCTGGTACATCTCCCTGCCTCAGCTGATGGGTATTTTGTCCGTCCTGTTCCTGTTGCGGTTCATCTGGACCTTCAACAAGTTCGACGACATTTTCCTTCTGACTGGCGGCAACGCGGGAACACGGACACTGACCGTTGATGTCTATGAGCAGGGCTTTGCGTTGTCGAACCTGGGAGCCGGCGCGGCTGTTGCGGTTGTCGTCTTCGTCGTCCTTGTCGCCTTCGCCACGCTCTTTCTGCACTTTTCACCGAAAGAGGAGGGGCTTTGATGGCTTACTCCGGTACTCTGATCGCGATTGTCTGCGGTACGATCTGGGGAGCGGTTTCCATGCTGGTCGCGGGCGTTACGTTGACGCTCGTCACCGGAGAAGTGGCGATTCCTCAGGTGAGCGCAGCAGCGCTTGCCGGTGCGGTGCACGGCTTCGTACTTGTCTGGCGGGGAAGTGCCCGTGCCGACGTGACCGCCCGGCTCGGTGCCGTTCTGGCCGCATTCGCCGTCGTGAGCGCGGTAAGCTTCGCGGCCCCCTTCGCCTTGCCTCTTGACACCGTCCCGCTCTGGCAGGGCCTGGCGATGATAGCGTTTCTGGTGGCGCTAAGTCTTGCCAATGGCTTGTGCCTCAATGGTGTCCCGCTTGGAGCGATGTCCCGCTATGAGCGTGAGGTCATCTATATCCGTGTGTTCAAGGGACTGGGCTTTGTTCTCTTCACGATCATCGTTGCTCTGCCGTTCTATGTCATGGTGATGACGTCGCTGAAGAGCCAGCAACAGCTTCTTGCCAATCCCCTTGATCTGTCGATAGACCTGTCACAAGGATTGACGGCTCTCTTCCGGTCCTATGTCGAGCTTTTCACAAAGTACAACTTTGGGACCTATCTGACTGTCTCTTCCATCGTGTCCGTCGCAACAGTTCTGCTCACCCTGCTTTTCTCGGTGCCTGGAGCATATGCGGTCTCACGTCTCAGGTTTCCGGGGCAGGCCTTTCTGTCGCGCTCGGTGCTCCTGATCTATATGGTCCCGGCCATCGTTCTGGTAATCCCGCTGTACGCGGTCTTCTCCCAACTGGGGCTGCGCAACAGCTTGACCGGGCTTCTGATCGTCTATCCGGCGACAACCATCCCGGTCGCGCTCTATATGCTGCAGGGCTATTTCCGCGGGCTGCCCGCGGAGCTGGAAGAAGCTGGTTTAATGGACGGGCTGAGCCGCATCGGTGTGATATTGAAAATCACTCTGCCGCTGTCGTTGCCTGCGCTCGCATCCGTATCCCTTTACGTTTTCATGATCGCGTGGAACGAATTTCTCTTCGCGTACATGTTCCTCGACAACCCTGACATTTTCACCTTGTCGCGCGGTGTCGTTGCGCTCAATTCCTCCGAAGTACCCCGCCAGCATCTGATGGCCGGGGCGGTGATCGCAACCGTGCCTGTGCTCTTCATCTTCCTCTGGTTCGAGCGGTTCCTCGTCCAGGGGCTGACGGCGGGCAGCGTCAAGGGCTGACGAAAACAACACATATCCAGGAGTAATTCTCATGGGTGCAGATCTCGACGCGCTCGCACATTCTATCCTCAAGGATAATGACCTGGGCGGCTACACCATCCCGACCAAGGGGCTTTATCCCTATCAGTGGAACTGGGATTCGGTGTTTGTCGCAATTGGCTTCGCCACGTTCGATCTCGACCGGGCCTGGACGGAAATCGAGTTTCTGTTCGAAGGGCAGTGGGACGATGGCATGGTGCCGCATATCCTGTTCCGCAAGAATGATCCGAGTTACTTCCCGGGTCCCGATATCTGGGGCACGCGCTCGGAGCCGTATCCGACGTCCGGTCATTCCCAGCCGCCGGTCGCCGCGACTGCTGTTCGTGATCTTTTTGAACGATCGCCATCTGCAGGAAACGCTAGGGCGAAGGCCCTGTTTCCGAAGTTGATGGCCTGGCACCGATGGTGGGCAACATATCGCGATCCGAAGGGGCATGGCAGTGCTGCCATAATTCATCCTTGGGAATCCGGCCGGGACAATCTGCCGGATTGGGACGAGCCGTTGTCTAAGGTCGATACAGCAGGTGTGGCGCAATATACCCGCAAGGATACGGCGCACGTGGATCCGGACATGCGTCCGTTGAAGCAGGACTACGACCGCTACATGGCAATCCTTGCGGTTGGCAAGGATTGCGGCTGGGATGCTCACGATATCGTTGAGAAGTCCCCGTTTCTCGTGGCTGATCCAGGTATCACGATGATCTTGCTCCGAGCGAACCGGGATCTGCTGGTATTGGCCGACAAGCTCGGTTTCGCTGAGGCCAAGCCGGAGATCGAAGGCTGGATAGCCCAGCTGGAAAGAGGGCTTGAGAGCCTCTGGAATCCGGACATTCAGGCCTATGTCACACGCAATCTGAAGACAGACGTGATGGGCAGCGGGGTCTCCAGTGTTTCGTTTCTGGCCTCCTATGCGGGGATCACCGACCCGAAGGTTATCGATCCCCTGAAGGCCCATTTTGACCGTATCGCCGGCAAGGTGACTTACATGCTGCCGTCCTATGACCCGGATCATCCGGGATTTGAACACAAGCGGTATTGGCGCGGACCGGTCTGGGCCGTGGTCAATTACATGGCAGCGCGTGGCATGAGCGAAGCTGGCGACAGTATTCGCTCCGAAAAGATCCGCAGGGATACGGTCCACCTCGTGGAGCAAAGCGGTTTTGCGGAATATTTCAGTCCCAACGATGGCTCAGGGGCGGGAGGGAATTCGTTCTCTTGGACGGCAGCCGTTTGGCTGGCCTGGGCGACACCAAGTCTTGCTGCAAATAAAGCGGCCTGAAACGGCGGTAACGGTTGATCAGGGGATAGACAAATGGGTGCGATACAACTCTCCGGCGTGGAAAAATGGTTTGGTGATCTGCAAGTCATCAAGGGAATTGATCTTGAGATCGCAGATGGCGAGTTCGTCATTTTCGTGGGACCGTCCGGGTGCGGAAAGTCTACTTTGCTGAGATTGATTTCCGGGCTGGAGGAAACCAGCCGGGGCACGATTGGCATTGATGGCAAGGACGTGACGGCGGAGCCGCCATCAGGCCGTGGCCTTTCCATGGTGTTCCAGTCGTATGCCCTGTATCCACATATGACCGTTCGTGAGAACGTTGGCTTCGGTCTTAAGACCGCTGGTGTGCCGAAGGCGGAGATCGATCAAAAGGTCTCGGCAGCAGCGGATGTTTTAAAACTGGATGATTATCTCGACCGCCGGCCGAAAGCCTTGTCCGGAGGGCAGCGCCAGCGTGTCGCCATTGGCAGAGCCATTGTGCGCGAGCCGTCTGCCTTTCTCTTTGATGAACCGTTGTCCAATCTGGATGCCGCCCTGCGCGTCGAAATGCGCTTCGAGATTGCCCGCCTGCACAAGGCTCTCGGTACAACGATGATCTATGTCACCCACGATCAGGTTGAAGCCATGACCTTGGCCGACAAGATTGTCGTTTTGCAGGGAGGGGTGATCGAACAGGTTGGCTCGCCACGGGAACTCTATGAGCGCCCCGACAATCTGTTCGTTGCACAGTTCATTGGATCGCCAAAGATGAATATTCTTCCTTGCGCGGTGAACGGGGACAGGTTCGACCTGGCAGGGCATGGCGGTGGCCATTATCCGCATGCCGGGGCCACAGGAACGCCGGTTAAACTCGGGATCAGACCAGAGCACATCTTGGTAACAAGCCCGGGTGAGGGGCACGCGCAAGGAACGGTTGAAGTTGCCGAATACCTGGGTGCGGATACCTATCTCTATGTTGCCATAGACGGACTCGAGACAATACTGGTGCGCACGGCTGGCGGCGATGAGATAGCCGAAGGCACACGCATCGGACTGACCTTCGATGAAAACCGCATGCATTTCTTCAACGCAGAAGGTCAATGCCTCCGGGCTTGATGTGATCTCAGCCGATCCGCGCGTAAAGTGCATCCAATCCTGGAACTTTCAACTTTCCGACTGCCAGGCTGCCGTTAAACCCGCTGTCTGACAGGAGTTCCAGAGAGGCCCCAGTCCAGTCGATCTCCGCTGGCATGCTTGATAGGTTGAAGCCGCAGAGGATTGCCTGGTTTTCATGTCGGCGGATGAAGAGCAATGTCTCGCAACCGCTGTCCAGAAATTCGATATCACCCTTCTGCAAAGGACGTTGACCCTGGCGCCAGTGAAGAAACTCACGAACGCGCGCAAGCACCGATCTCTCGGTACCTTCCTGTTCCGCGACAGCTCTTGCCAGATGGTTCTCTGGAACCGGTAGCCAGGGATCGCCAACGGTAAAACCGCCTTGTGGATCAGTTGCTGACCAAGGCATGGGCGTGCGGCAGCCGTCGCGCCCCTTGAACTTCGGCCAAAAACGGATGCCGTATGGGTCTTGCAACTTGTCGAAAGGTACATCGGCCTCGGTCAGGCCCAGTTCCTCTCCCTGATAGAGGCAAGGTGTTCCGCGCAGGGAGGTGACGAGGGCGACGGCCAGTGGGGAAAAACGGTCGAGTTCAGCGCCTTCTCCCCATCTTGAAGCAACACGCTCGACGTCATGATTAGAGAGCGCCCAGCTCGGCCAGCCAGAGCCTATCCCCGCTTCCATGTTTTCGACTTTTTCCCGGATATAGGCGGCAGAGCGCTTGGGGGTCAGAAGGTCGAAACTATAGGCCATGTGGATCCGCTTGCCGGCCACAGTGTAGGCGGCGGTGGTTCCGATCACATCCCGGTCTGCGCCGATTTCACCGACAGATGTTGCTCCCGGATATTCATCCAGAAGCACGCGTAAGCGTTCCAGGAAATCGAGGTTTTCCGGCTGGGTCTTGTCGTGAAGATGATGCTGAAAGCCATAGGGGTTGGTTGGTTCCACGCCGGTTAGCTCGGCGCCCGGCGGAAGGGGCGGGTTATCCCGCAGCTGTGCGTCATGGAAATAGAAATTCACAGTGTCCAGACGGAAGCCGTCGACACCCCGGTCGAGCCAGAACCGTGCCGCGGACAACACCGCATCCTGAACGGCCCTGTTGTGAAAGTTCAGGTCGGGCTGGCTCGTCAGGAAATTGTGCAGGTAATACTGGCAGCGAACACTGTCCCATTCCCATGCGGAACCGCCGAAGATCGACAGCCAGTTGTTGGGCGGGGACCCTTCAGGCTTGGCATCTGCCCAGACATACCAGTCGGCCTTGGAGTTATCCTGGGAGGAGCGGCTCTCCCTGAACCAGGCATGCTGATCGGAGGTATGTGAGATCACCAGATCGATCATTACCTTAAGCCCGACGTCGTGGGCCTTTTGCGTCAACTCGTCAAAGTCGGCGAGCGATCCGAACATCGGATCAACATCTTCGTAATTCGACACATCATAACCAAAGTCGGCCATGGGAGAGGTAAAGAAGGGCGACAGCCAGATGGCGTCGACACCAAGTGAGGCAACGTAGTCCAGCCTTTGGGTGATCCCGGCAAGATCGCCGATGCCATCGCCATTGCTGTCCTGAAAGGATCGCGGATAGATCTGGTAAATGACAGCGCCTCGCCACCAGTCCCGGTCTGCAAGATTGTCTGAGACGGAATGAGGGCTGTCTGTGTTCGTGGTGATCATACCGTGCTCCCGGGAAAGGTCACCGGATTGAACAACCCGGCCATGTTTTCATTCGCACGCCGAAATCGGCTTTTCAAAGCGCTTTGAATTTTCCTACCGGGTTTGGTTTCACGGGTCAAATGCTTTCAACTGAAAGGGGTGGTCGATGAAAAAGGCCAGCCCTCTTGCAAGGACTGGCCGATCGCTAAAAAAGCAATGAAACAGGATTTTTCCAGAACGCAACATTTATAGCGTGCATGAATGACAAGGAGATGAAACGCATTCATCTGGAGGAGGGAGCCCGGGACGGCGGTTTCTGAACAAATGAAAAATCGTTTAATAAAGTTATTAACATATTGAAAAATATAATATAAAAAGAACAGTATTACGTAATAGTCAATTTTTCTCTTGTTTTTGACACGGCGACCTGAAAATCTCTGTCTCGAAATGGCGCGGCGCAGCATTCGCGCGTAACCTGATCCGGTGAACTGCCTATAGGTTCATGGTGGATGAGTACTCTGCCGCAGCACGATTTGAAGGTTGGTTCGAGGGAGGTTTTACGATGACAGCAGCTATGGTCGGATGGGCGCATTTGCCCTTTGGAAAACATGCAGAGGAAACGGTCGAAAGCCTGGTTGTGAAGGCTGCAAGCGAAGCAATTCGCGATGCGGGCATCGCACCTGCAGATGTCGATGAAATCCTGCTCGGACACTTTAACGCTGGCTTCTCGCCACAGGACTTTACGGCTTCTCTGGTTCTTCAAGCTGACCCTGCGTTGCGTTTCACGCCTGCAACCCGGGTGGAAAATGCCTGTGCGACAGGCTCTGCGGCTGTTCATCAAGGCGTGCGTGCGGTCGCCTCAGGGGCAGCCCGGTTCGTGCTGGTTGTCGGTGTCGAGCAAATGACAACGACACCAGGACCGCAGATCGGTCAAAACCTTCTGAAAGCCTCCTATCTCAAGGAGGAAGGCGACATCCCGGGTGGGTTCGCCGGTGTCTTTGGCAAGATTGCGGATGCCTACTTCCAGAAATACGGCGACCAATCTGACGCGCTTGCCCGGATTGCCGCTAAAAACCACAAGAATGGCACGGGGAATCCCTACGCCCAGATGCGCAAGGATCTGGGCTATGAGTTCTGCCGCGCTGAAAGCGAGAAGAACCCCTTCGTCGCGGGTCCTCTGAAGCGGACGGATTGTTCTCTTGTGTCTGACGGCGCTGCTGCGCTGGTCCTGACCGACCCGGCAACGGCGCTGGGCATGAAAAAAGCTGTCGCCTTCCGTTCGACGGCCCATGTGCAGGACTTCCTGCCAATGTCCCGCCGTGACATTCTGAAGTTCGAAGGCTGTTCCAAAGCCTGGGGAGAAGCCTTGGGGGATGCGGGGGCAACGCTGGATGATCTGTCCTTTGTCGAAACCCATGATTGTTTCACCATCGCCGAGCTGATCGAATACGAGGCGATGGGACTGACCAAAGAAGGTGAGGGAGCAAAGGCGATCCTGGAAGGCTGGACCGAAATGGATGGCAAATTGCCGGTTAATCCGTCTGGCGGTTTGAAAGCCAAGGGGCATCCGATTGGTGCGACCGGCGTCTCCATGCATGTGTTGACCGCCATGCAGCTTCTTGGCGAAGCAGGAGATATCCAGGTTAAGAATGCCGAACTTGGTGGGATCTTCAACATGGGCGGTGCCGCTGTCGCCAACTATGTCTCGATCCTTCAGGCCATGAAATAGAAAAAGTCTGCCCCTCTTCCGGGTTGGAAAAGGGGCAGGCCATCTTTCAGACAAGGCAATACGCCTTGTTAGTGCAGCAGGGCAGCACTGTTGTCTGATGCTTTCTGCAGCACATACTCAATGTCATCGGCAAGCATGAGCCTTTCCTCAACCAGGTCTTCCGCAGCAGATTTTACGGCTTCGAGATAGCTCGATTGATCCTCATAACGGGCTTCCAGTGGTGAGCGGCTGTCTGCATCGGAGGCTGTAGCTGGGAAAGCCTGATAGCTGCCGGTTAGGCTGCAGAGGTCCCCTTCGCCGAAGCCGGGTTTGCGCAGGTTCCAGCCTGCATAGGTGCCAAGCGGGGCAGCCACATACGGCAGGCGGACGCCGCCTTGAGGTATTCCGTCGGCATCGACAGACGGTACGAGAACCGGGTAGGTCGCTCCGCGTGCTGGTGGTTGCTGTGAATGGTCCATGACCTGCAAGACGTTGAAGGATGGCTGAGCTGATTTGCCATCAATCACTGGCAAGGTTAGGTCTTCAAGTGGAACCAGAGTTTCATCCGAGTTGCTCGGGTACTGGCTGGCGGGCGGTTCTGTACCGTTGGCCACCCAATCTTCCATTGCCGCATAAAGGGCCCGCATGATGGGCGCCGAGCTCAGAGGATTGGTCGGGTTGGCGCAGACGGCATTTTCCGTCGACTTGGCAGCCCAGCTGTTGAAATGCGGAGCTCCTGCAATGAAGTAAAGCCGCACATTTTCGGGCATGGTTAGCGCCTCACCTTCGGGAGACGTTGTAAGAAGAAACGCGCGCGCCTGCCAGAACTCTGTGGATGTATCCGTGTGCATGATCCTGGGGCAGGTGTCCGTTGCGGTGCAGGCTGCCAGCAAACTGTCACGCCGGCCCGATAAAGGATCTGTTGTCATGGCGTATGTGAAGGGGAACTGATCGCCTGGGTAGTCGTGATCCTCGTGCTGCCGGGAATATCTGCCCGGCTGGGCGAAGCGGTAGTTTGTAAAGGTTTTGCGGGAGCCTGCGATATGCGCCATGGCACCATCGAATACCCGCTTGCCGTTTTCATCGGCATTGAAGCCTTGATAGATCAGATCGCGCAGGAAACGGCCTGATTGCGAAATACCCATGGCGACTGTGTGCTCGACGCCGGTTATAGGACTGGTGGCGTCATGCCCCGGATTTCCGCGCAGGAAAGAGACAAGGTCACGAGTCGCGGCGAAGGCTAGACCGGCAGGAACGGCATCCTTGGCAGGGTAGATGAATTCGTAAATTGCTCCATCCTTTGCGCCCGCAGGACGGTTGATTTCGATTTCAGTCGGGCTCAGATAAGAGAAGGTCAAGTCTTCAGGCGTTTGCCGTGGGTCGCCTTCTTTGGTGCGTACCGTCAGTGTTGCCTTCGTTTGGTCAAGGTCGGCTGCTGGGTAGGTCAGCGTGAGCTTGCCGCTCGCTCCCGGTTTGTCGAAAATGACCTGCTCGCGGGAAAAGCCGCGAACACCGTTAGCTTGCGGCAGTTCCAGGTTGAGCTTGTCATCGGGCAAGTGAGTTTGCCAGCCACTCCATACGATTGTGTCTCCCCGCTTCATCAAGAAGCCGTCACCGGCGTCGTCCGCTGTCTTTGGGACTGCGCTCGACCCGGATCGATTGAGCAGCATGAAACTGAGATTGCGACCGCGGTTGGGGACTTCGTAGAACATGAAGCCAGAGCGTTTTGAACTCTCAGTTGGTCTCAATATCGAGACTTCCGTGCTGAAGACGACTTCGCCGTCTTCATTCCGAGGGGCTTTGCCGATGTCAACGATGGCGTCGTTTTCCGGAGCTGAAGGGTCTACCGCAAATGTGGCGATAGCGTCGATCCGCTCGTATGCACCCGTGTCTCCGAAAGTCTGGCCATCGAAGATGCCCTCCGATGATTGGATCTGGAATTCGACAACGCGTGCGGCAGCGCTGCCTGTAAATAATCCCATTGCCACAAAACTGGCGGCAATTGTCTTTCCTCTAAGCATGCATTCCTCCCTTTGTACTCTATATAGTCAAAGTTGCATTATTTTATATAAAAATTGCATTCGTAAAAGACATTTTTGTATACAAGAAATGAGGGGTGGTTGTGAAGGCGCGGAGGTTCGCTCTTTGGAAATCCGTGCTTGAGGGACGGTCAATTGATGATTGTCCCGCTTCCAGCTTGCTGGCGGGAGCAAGGCTCTCTGGGTTTTACCCCACTTTTCTGTCTCCTCGGCGCAAGTTTGACAGAGCTTCAGCGGCTTTGATGCGCCGGAATTCCTGATCGGTTTGTGGGGGCTGGCAAGGCTTTGTTGCTGATAGGAGCGGAAAAGCAAAAACCTATTCCCTGCTGACCCGCGCATTTGAAACGGGATACCCAGCGTTTCACACGCCAAGCACCTAAGTTTGTCTCCATGGATGCGATTATCCGGGAGAACCGCCCATGACCGGGCCTCAGTCTGCAACGTCTAAACGGCGCCTCGATGTGTTTCCGACTTTTTTCAAGGTCGCGGGGCAGCGTGTGTGCGTGATCGGTCATGGCACGGAGGCTGCGGCAAAGGTCCGTCTTCTCGGTGAGACCAATGCCGTGATTGAGGTCATTGCGGCCCGGATTGAGCCTGAGCTGTCCGAAGCCATCGAGGCAGTCGGTGCCCGGCATCTGGCTGAGGACTTCCACCCAAGGCTTCTGACTGGTGCTGCCCTCGTATTCAGCGCTCGGGAAGATGAGGCGCTTGACGAGGCGGTCGTCAATGCCGCGCGTATCATGGGTGTGCCGGTTAACGCTGTAGATAAACCGCATCTTTGTGACTTCTACACCGGGGCCCTGGTGAACCGGGCTCCAATTGCTGTTGCGATTACCTCGACGGGTGTTGGTCCGGTTCTGGCCCGGCATATACGGGCTCGCATTGAGGCTCTTCTGCCGCGTGGAACGGGTGATCTGGCGCGCCTTGCCGAAAGTCTGCGGGGTGCCGCAAGCAAGCTCATTGTGGACGGCGCGGCGCGGCGCCGGTTCTGGGCCCGCTTCTTTTCTGGCAGCGTTGCCACGAACATTTATGCCGGTAACACGGATCTGGCGCGCTCGGAGGCGCAGCGGTTGCTAAATGGCGGAGACGATCAGGCAGGGTTTGTCTGGCTGGTCGGCGCGGGGCCTGGCGCTGAAGATTTGCTGACCCTGCGGGCGCAGCGTCTGCTGCAGGAAGCCGACGTTATCGTGCATGACGCATTGGTTCCAGCAGCCGTGGTTGCCATGGGGCGGCGGGACGCTCAACGGATTTCCGTTGGCAAGCGCAAGGGCGCTCATTCGGTACCCCAGACGAAAATCAACGAGTTGCTCGTCCAGCTCGGTCTCGACGGCCGCAAGGTGGTTCGCCTCAAGGCTGGCGATCCGATGATTTTCGGTCGTGCGGCTGAAGAAATGGAAGCGCTACGTGAGGCTGGTGTCGACTTCGAGGTTGTTCCTGGTGTCACCGCTGCTTTTGCTGCCGCTGCGTCTGCTCAGTTGCCGCTGACACTGCGCGGCGTGGCCTCAACCCTTGTCTTTGCCACTGGGCACAACGCCAAGTCGGAAACCTTGCCGGAGTGGGCGGGGCTGGCGCTGAAGGGTGCAACGGTGGCTGTCTACATGGGACGGACCGTCGCTGCGGCCGTGGCGAGAAAGCTGGTCGCCGCAGGCATGCGCCCTGAAACTCCAGTCGCAATCATTGAGAATGCGGCTCACCCGGAGGAGCGCCAATTCGCCGGTCGCTTGAATGAATTGTGTGAGCTTGAAGGCCGCCCTGAAATCGACGGGCCGGTTCTGATTGTCATTGGCGAAGCGGTTGGACATGCCGCCCTGGAAAAAGCCGAGCCGATTGCGGCGCTGCCGCTGAAACAAGAATTTGCTGCCTGAGGAGAGAAGGGCATGAAAGTAGTAACCGCAAACCGTCTGCTGGATGGAGAAGTTGTTTGGCAGGGCGCTGACGGCACCTGGGTTGAGCTTCTGTCTCTTGCCCGGGTTCTGGAAGGGAAGGATCAGGTTGAAGAAGCTCTTGAGCTAGCGGCCAAATCCGTAGCGAACCGCGAAGTCGTCGAGGCTTATGAGATGGACGTTACGCAGGACGAGGGGCGGCTTGTGCCTGTTCGCCTGCGGGAAATCA
The DNA here is from genome assembly GCA_050294735.1 of Roseibium sp. Lineage (GTDB taxonomy): Bacteria > Pseudomonadota > Alphaproteobacteria > Rhizobiales > Stappiaceae > Roseibium. The sequence goes on from JBNKOQ010000004.1 coordinate 18,679, forward strand.
TCCGGGCAGCTGGACCGACCACCCACCCAGAGCTGGGCAAACAGGCTCGCTTGGCCGCCGTTTGAATACTTAGGAGAGGTCCCAAAGGCAGCGCCTGAAACATTGGCTGCGCCGGAGATGGAGAGAAGAATGTATCGTTACGATGAGTTTGACCATGAATTCGTGAACCAGCGCACCGACCAGTTTAAGGACCAGGTGCGGCGGCGCTTGGCGGGTGAGTTGACGGAAGACGAGTTCAAGCCTCTGCGCCTAATGAACGGCGTCTATCTGCAGCTTCACGCATATATGCTGCGGGTAGCGATCCCCTACGGCACGCTGAACGCCCGCCAGATGCGTAAGCTCGCGCATATCGCGCGCACATATGATCGCGGTTATGGTCATTTCACCACCCGCCAGAACATCCAGTACAACTGGCCGAAGCTGGAAGACGTGCCGGCCATTCTGGAAGAGCTGGCTGAGGTTGAGATGCATGCCATCCAGACATCCGGCAACTGCATCCGTAATGTGACGGCGGATCATTTCGCTGGAGCGGCTGCCGATGAGATTGCGGACCCGCGCCCCTATGCGGAGATCCTGCGCCAGTGGTCCTCCCTGCATCCGGAATTCACCTTCCTGCCGCGCAAGTTCAAGATCGCGATTACCGGGGCCCCACACGACCGCGCGGCTGTGCAGGTGCATGACATCGGCTTGCAGTTGGCCCGCAACGATGCCGGGGAAATTGGCTTCGTGGTCTTCGTTGGTGGTGGTCTGGGACGTACGCCGATGATTGGCCGCAAGGTGCGGGACTTCCTGCCTGAGGAAGATCTGCTTGCCTATTCGGAGGCTGTTCTACGCGTCTACAACCGCTATGGCCGACGCGATAACAAATATAAGGCCCGCATCAAGATCCTCGTGCATGAAACCGGTCTGGAAGAGCTGAAGGCGGATATCGAGGCAGAATTTGAAAAGATCCGCTATGGGGTTCTGCGTCTGCCAGACGAGGAAGTGCGCCGCATTGAAGCTTATTTCGCACCGCCGCCGCTTGAGGTTTTGGCCGCCGATGACACGGCTGTGGAAGCGCGCAAGGCGTCGGATCCCGCTTTCGCCCAGTTCGCCGCGCACAACCTGAACCCACACCGGGTTCCAGGGCACACCAGCGTGACCATTTCCATGAAGCCGATTGGCGGTATCCCGGGGGATGCGTCCGATGCGCAGATGGATGTGATTGCGGATCTGGCCGAGCGCTTCGGGCACGATGAAATACGCATCAGTCACGAGCAGAATGTCATTCTCCCGCATGTCAGGATCGCCGACTTGCCGGAGCTGTTCGACGCTCTGGTGGCCAGCGGTATGGCGGAAGGCAACACCGGCCTGATCACTGATATCATCGCGTGCCCGGGCATGGATTACTGTGCGCTGGCAACCGCCCGCTCCATTCCGGTAGCGCAGAGGATTTCAGAGCGTTTCGGCTCGGCCGAACGTCAAGCGGAAGTGGGCGAACTGAAAATCAAAATCTCGGGCTGCATCAATGCCTGCGGGCATCACCACGTCGGCCATATCGGCATTCTCGGCCTGGAGAAAAAGGGCGAGGAATTCTACCAGATCACACTGGGCGGTTCCGCCAACGAAAATTCCTCCATCGGCAAGATCGTTGGCCGCGGGTTTTCGTCTGAGACCGTCATCGATGCGATCGAAACCCTGGTGGATACCTACCTTGGTTTGAGAACCGGCAAGGACGAGACCTTCCTCGACGCCTATCGGCGTTTGGGTGAGGATCCGTTCAAGGAGGCGCTATATGGCATTGGCTGATGCCTGCACAGTTGACGATTTGAACGCTCTGTCGGTTGAGGACGAGATTGCCGCGCTGAATGCCCGCTTCGAGGGCAAGTCAGCGCAGGAGATTCTTGCTTTCGCCATCCGGGAGCGGTTCATCGGCGAAATCGCTATGGTATCGAGTTTCGGTGCGGATTCCGCAGTCCTGTTGAAGCTGATGGCAGAGGTTGATCCATCAACGCCTGTGATCATGGTTGATACCAACAAGCTGTTTCCCGACACGTTGCGGTATCGCGATGCCCTGGCTGAAAAGCTTGGCCTGACGAATGTTCATTCGGAAAAGCCCGCTAAAGAAGATCTGTCGAAAGACGATCCCGCGGGCATGCTCTGGATGAGTGATACGGATGCCTGTTGCCATATCCGCAAGGTGGTGCCACTGGAGCGTGCTTTGAATGGCTACACCGCCTGGATTTCGGGCCGTAAACGCTTTCAAAGTTCGACCCGCTCGGCCCTTCAGGTCTTTGAGATCGAGGATGGCAGGATAAAGGTCAATCCACTGGCGGATTGGGATGCGCAAGACATTCTGGCCTATGCAAAGGCAAATGACTTGCCGCCGCATCCTCTGGTCGCGCAGGGGTATCCCTCCATCGGGTGCCTGCCCTGCACGTCAAAGGTCGCACCGGGGGAGGATCCGCGGGCCGGCCGCTGGCGTGGGCAGGACAAGATCGAATGCGGAATCCATATTGCGACCCATGGCCGCGAAGTGGATGGCAGCGGGATTTGAATTTATTTGGCCTTATGGTCTGGGCAACCGGCCGGACGGCGCAGAACGGATGCGAACGAAGACATGACCAAGATTTTTTCAAATGGCGCCTTCCGGGATGAGGAATGGCTGCAGATCGGTCTGGAAGACGAGCTTCCGGCAAGCGGTAATGTAATGCTGCCCCTGAGCCGCTTTCTGGAAGATGCGGAGAGCTGGATCGACGCAGGCCTGACCATCTCTGTGGTTGTCGCGGCAGGTGAAGATGTGGAGCCTCTGAAAGAGCATCTGGAGAAACTGTCCATTATCGCCGTGGATTTCCCGGCATTTGGCGACGGACGAGCTTTTTCCGCAGCGCGCATTCTGCGTGAGCAGTTCGGCTATACGGGTGATATTCGGGCGACGGGAAAGTACATTCTCGACCAAGCGCCGCTGCTGCGCCGCTGCGGTGTATCCAGCTTCGAGATCTCCAAACCGGAAGTGCTCAAGGCGCTGGAAGCTGGGGAATGGCCGGAAGTGACAAACTATCTGCAGCCGGTTGGTACCATCGAGGAGGCTCCGGCAGGTACGCGCCCGTGGGCTCGCAGATCCTTGCGGGGCGTTCAGCAGGCTGCGGAGTGAAAAGCGCCGCAGCAAGACTGGATATCCGGTGAGCTAAAGCGTTTCATGAGGTTTTTGGCAGCCGGGTAGTATAATTCAGGCCGAGAAAGGCGGAGCCGGTCGGTTCCGCCTTTTCCTGTTTAGCCCCGGAAACCTCAGACGGTTCCCTGCCGCTTCAGCTCGGCATATGTGTCATCGAGAGTCTTGCGGGCGATGGCGACGAGCTGATCGGCTTCATCATGGGAGAGCACCAGGGGAGGGGAAATGATCATGCTGTCGCGAACCGCGCGCATGACCATGCCATTCTGGAAGGAGATGTCGCGGCACAGTGTGCCGACGCTTCCTTCATCTGCGAATTTTTTCTGGCGATTTCCTTTTTCCGGTGCCAGCTCCAGTGCGCCCATCAGGCCGGCCATGCGGGCTTCACCAACCAGCGGATGCTCGCCAAGCGCGGTCCAGCGGCTCTGTAAGTAAGGGCCAATGTCATCCGCCACCCGTTCGACCAGCTTTTCCCGCTGCATGATCTCAAGGTTTGCTAGGGCGGCTGCAGCACAGGCCGGGTGACCGGAGTAGGTATAGCCGTGGTAGAATTCGCCGCCCTTGTCGATAATGCCTTCGGCGATCTTGTCGGACACCAGAACCCCGCCGATAGGCAGGTAGCCCGACGAAAGGCCTTTGGCAATTGGCATCAGGTCGGGTTCCAGGCCGTAGTAATCAGAGCCAAACCATGTGCCGAGCCGGCCAAAACCGCAGATGACTTCGTCGGCGACAAACAGAATATCGCGCTCTGACAGGATGCGCTTGACCTCCGGCCAGTAGGTTTCCGGCGGTATGATCACGCCGCCGGCGCCCTGGATCGGTTCCGCGATAAAGGCAGCGACCTTGTCTTCGCCGATTTGATCGATGGCTTCTTTCAGCTTGCGGGCGATGTGAATGCCGAATTCCGCCGGTGTCATGTCCCCGCCTTCGCCGAACCAGTATGGTTGGTCGATGTGACGGACGCCGGGGACAGGAAGGTCGCCCTGTTCGTGCATGCCTTTCATGCCGCCGAGGCTTGTGCCTGCCAGGGTCGACCCGTGATAGCCGTTCCAGCGGCCAATGATGACCTTCTTGTCAGGCTTGCCCATCTGGTCCCAATAGTAGCGGACCATTCGAAACACCGTGTCGTTGGCTTCCGAACCTGAGGAGCAATAGAACACCCGGTTCATGTGCTCTGGTGCCAGTTCCGCCAGTTTCTCCGACAAGGCGATCGCGGGGGGATGAGACGTTTTGAAGAATGTGTTGTAGTAGCTGAGCTCGCTCATTTGTTTATGCACGGCATCGGCTATTTCCTCACGCCCGTGGCCAACCTGAACGCACCACAAACCAGCCATGCCGTCGAGAATGCGGTTCCCATCAGAATCCGTCAGCCAGACGCCGTCCGCGTTGGTGATGATCCGGGTGCCTTCCGCATTCAACGCTCTTGTGTCGGTAAAGGGATGAATGTGATGGGCAGCGTCCACTGCCTGGAGGGCTTTGGTCGGATAGATGTTGGATACGGCCGTCATTATGATACTCCGGTAGGCGGCAGGCATGGGGCACAGCGCGTTGACGTTTAAACGTTGAGCAGAAGGTATTCCCGTTCCCAGGGGCTGATCACGGACATGAAGGTTTCGAATTCTTCGAGCTTGATGGCACGGTAGGTCGCCACGAATTGCTCGCCGAAAACCTCAGCGATTTCATCGCTGTTTTCAAACAGTGCCAGGGCTTCAGGGAGACCTCGCGGTAACGATTTCAGGAGGTTGCTGCAATCGTCCGTCTGGGGGGCATCCGGTGTCAAACCTTTGACCATACCGAGATATCCGCAGGCAAGAGATGCTGCGATGGCAAGATACGGATTGGCATCCGAGCCTGGGACACGGTTCTCGAGGCGCCGCGCCTGAGGGCTGGAATACGGTACACGCAGGCCGACAGTCCGATTGTCGTAGCCCCAGTAGACATTGACTGGCGATGTAGAATTGCGGGCGAAACGCCGATAGGAATTCACAAACGGCGCCATGATGCAGGTGACATAAGGCAGATAAGCCTGATGCCCGGCGATAAAAGACAGAAACTCAGGGGTTTCCTCATCGTTTTCACCGGAGAAGATGTTTTTGTCAGTTTTTGCGTCAACCACAGACTGGTGAATATGCATGGCCGAACCGGGCTGGTTCGACATGGGTTTTGACATGAAGGTCGCATACATGTCGTGACGCAGCGCGGCTTCCCTGATCGTGCGCTTGAACAAGAAGACCTGATCCGCCAGTTCCAGTGGATGGCCATGACGCAGATTGATTTCCATCTGCGCTGCGCCTTCCTCGTGGATCAGCGTATCGATCTCCAGACCCTGCTGCTCTGACAAGTCGTAAATGTCGTCGATCAGGTCATCGAATTCATTGAGCGCGGAAATGGAATAGGACTGGCGGCCAACCTCCGGGCGCCCGGACCGCCCAACCGGCGGTTCCAGCGGATAGTCGGGATCGGCATTCGGGCGAACCAGATAGAACTCAATTTCCGGGGCGACCACTGGTTTCCAGCCTTTTTCGGCGTATAGATTGAGGACATGTTTGAGCACATTGCGCGGTGCCGTCTCCACCGGTGAGCCATCGCGCATGTAGGCGTCATGGATCAGCTGGGCAGTCGGATCGGTCTCCCAGGGAACGGCGGTCAGAGTCGAATAGTCGGCGCGGAAATACAGATCTCCGTCGATTGGATTATGCTTAAACCGATCGTCATCCTCTGGATAACTGCCTGAAATTGTCTGCGCAAAGATGGAGGCCGGCATGGTCATTACCGGGCCGGAGAAGAATTTCTCAGTTGGCATCATCTTGCCGCGCGCGACACCCGCAAGGTCCGGCACAATGCATTCGATATCCTGGATGTTGCGTTTTTTAAGCCAGTCGTTGGCCGCTTCCATGTCGCCAACACCACGCAGGCTGTTGGCTTCGGATGTCTCTGCGGCGTGTGTGTCTTTACTCACGTTGGGCTCCAGGGTTTACGCATTGGCTCGCGGCCGGTCCTGTTACATATCCAAGGAAATGCGATTTCCGGCAACGTCGCTCTTTGATAATGCGGCTGCTCGAACAGCCGGAATTGAAGAGCGAATGGATTATTTGTATTTTGTGATCACAAAATATGCAAGCCCATCTTGTTTCTGCATATGGTCCGGGTGTTCCGTGATGCGTTTGCCCGGATCTGTCGGTCAGGCGCCTGGCAGGCTGTCGCGGCCCAACATACCCATCCCGTCACTAATGTCGGCAGCGATCGCTTCCTTCAGGGCCTTGGGGTCGCTGGTTTCAATGGCGCGAATGGCTTCCTTATGCCAATCGATCAGATTGACAGTTCCGACACGACCGTAAACTGTGCGCATGAATGGAGCAAATTGCAGCCAAAGACTCTCGACCAACGGCATCAGAATTTGGGAGTTGGAAGCTGCGTAAATCCTGAAATGGAAACTATGATTGAGGCGAAGATAGGCTTCCGCGTCTCCGGATATCAGGCTGGCATCGATTTCAAGATCAATGCCCTCAAGCTCTCTCGCATCGTTTTTGTTCAGGCCGTTTAACGCCATCTCCGCCAGCTCGGGCTCAAGCAAAAGTCTTGCTTTGAGGATTTCGTCGAAACGAGTGCGCGTCATCTCGGGAACCTGAACACGGCCATTCGGGCGCACGTCGAGAGCATGCTCTGCGGCCAGCCGTTGGATCACCTCACGTACAGGCATCGGACTGACACCCAGTTCCTGAGCCAGTCCGCGAAGGGTTACGGCCTTTCCAGGAATGAAACGACCAGTCAGCAGGGCTGAGCGAACGGCCTTGTCGACTTGCTCACGTGCGGCTCCTCGGGTGGCTGAGGGCAGTTGCTCTTCAACCTCCGGGTTGATGGTATTTTGACCGGAACCGGCACCATGTGACACCTGTGTGTTTCTCCTTGCGAAATGAGGTCGCCTGCAAAGAGCAGGTGAAGCGGCCTGTTTCTCTATCTTGACACTCTAGATAGAATGTGATCACATTTTACGTCTGAGTGCAATCCATCTTGGTTGTCAGTCGACGATGCCAGCAGAACCGTCCAGAGCTATCAAAACGTCAAGCGTCAGTAAAAAGGATCCGAGTGCCATATGGTAGATATGCCGCATCAGACATTGGAACATCCCGCAGAACCGGGGTGGAAAAAAAATGTGGAGGCGTTTCTTGCGGAGCATCCGGACCTCGATACCGTCGAAGTCGTTTTGCCGGATACAAACGGCGTCCTGAGAGGCAAGTGGCTTCCGGGCGATGCTGTCGCCAAGGTGTTTGAAGGCGGAGTGGCTTTTCCTTTTTCCTTGTTCGGGCTCGATGTCTGGGGGCGTGAGGTGGAAAGTACAGGGATGCATATCGAGACAGGTGACAAGGATGGTGTCTGTTGGCCGATCCCCGAAACCTTGAAACTTGTTCCCTGGACCGAGCGCAAGACCGCACAGGTCCTTTTGTCCATGTATGACCGTGACGGGGTGCCGTTCCTGTCTGACCCGCGTCATGTGCTGAAGCGGATGGTCGACAAGCTCGCTGAGTTCGGCCTGA
>JBNKOQ010000005.1:0-25610 GCA_050294735.1 Roseibium sp.
CTTCCTGCGGACTTGCGCCTTGTATCTGCACATATTCGTTCAAACCATTCACACCAAATTTATGAGTCCGGACCCTAGGGCTTTATCTCAAGTCTGGACATACAGCAGATTGGTGCGGCTGGATGATGCCGGGTGGCATGCACCCGGGATTTTGACCGCGCATCCTGCGGATGAGTGTTGCGGTTTTGCAACTTGAGCAGACTGGAAGCACATTTTTATCGGCTAATTGTTGCAAAGTAGCATGAGCCGTGTACCTTGGCTGTGTTGCGCTTCAAGCAACTTGGCTATGACCCGGTAAATGAGGAGGGCGTCCATGAGTAACATCTGCATCATGCATATTTGCCGCTCTCTGCCAGGCACCTCCATCGGTGTGCATCAGGGCTAGCCGCTCTCGCTTTCTTTCAATTTGAATTCATCATCCTGCGTCAAGCTTGTCGTCCGGTGTATTCGGCGACCTTTGTTGGCTGCGTAACCGCCCGGTTGCGTTTCGTCAGGGTGTTTCCAAATCCCCTTTCGGAGACGATGCAATGTCGGCCCGTTATCCCCTGGACCCGTTCGCTTTGCCGAACGGTCCCGATATTCCGTTAAGCAGCCCTTCGTTGAGGGTTGATGTTCGTGGAACCGTGTTTCGCCTGCTGATCGGTGTCGGCCTCTTTTCAGCTGCGGTTTCAGTTTTGGCACTGGTTCTGTTTGTCCCGGTTCTGTTTTCCGAAGCCGCTCGTATCGACGCGGTCATTCTGGACGGGCGGCTGTTCCAAAAAGCCGATTTGATGAGCCTGCTGGGTGATCTCTTCATGGGAACCGCGATCTTCTCGCTCGCGGTGATCAGTTTCATTGCGAGTGCCGCTCTGTCTTTGGGCGGTAGGACCCGCTGGAGAGAGCCCGGGCGGCCAGCGGGCGCCAAGCCCACGGCTGGCGGGTCTATGTTGAAAATAGGAATTTCGTACGATGTTTGAGCGCTTTGAAAAGCTTATAGATCCCTTCGCGGAGACAGAGCTTGATGTGCCGCCGAAGGGGTTTGCTGCCTTTTGCTGGTACTATACCAAACCGGCATGGCGCATTCTGGCTCTTGTCTCTTTGTTCGGGGCGGCGATCGCAATCCTGGAGGTTTACATCTTCACGTTCCTCGGTGATCTGGTCAATTGGCTGGACGCTGCGGACAAGGAGACTTTCCTTCGGGACAACGGATGGTCGCTGCTAACGATGGCCTGTGTGCTGCTCGTGGTCAGGCCGTTGGCCGAAACAGTTTGGCAATTCCTGTTTCATCAGGGGGTGATGGGAACTTACCCCATGTCGGTTCGCTGGCGGGTGCATCGCTATCTGCTGCGCCAGAGTGTGTCTTTCTATCAGAATGACTTTGCCGGCAGGATCGCCAACAAGCTGATGCAAACTGCACTTGGCGTGCGGGAGGTCGTGACCCGGATCGCGGATATTCTGGTCTATGTCGCGGTCTACTTCACATCGACTGTGGTTGTCGTGAGCAATGCGAACTTGTGGTATTGCGCGCCCTTCCTGATCTGGCTGGCAGCATATCTTGTGGTTCTGCGCGTCTTCATCCCGCGTCTGCGCGACATCTCCAAACAGCAGGCGGATGCTCGCTCGTTGATGATGGGGCATGTTGTTGATGCCTATACCAACATCGCGACCGTCAAGCTCTTCTCCCATGCCGCACGGGAAGAGGACTATGCACGGACCTCTATGACATCGTTCTTGAAAACGGTGTTCAGCCAAATGCGCCTTGTGACATTGCTGAATATCGTTCTCACGGTCATCAATATGTTGCTGCTGACCTCTGTCGGCGGGCTTTCTATTGCCCTGTGGCAGGCAGATGTGGTGACGACTGGAGACATTGCGATCGCCGTTGCCCTTGTCCTGCGTTTACAGGGGATGTCCCATTGGATCCTATGGGAGCTGGCAGGCCTGTTTGAAAACATCGGAACGGTTCAGGACGGGATCGGCACGATTTCCCGTGACCAGGATGTTATCGATGTGGAGGGGGCAGCCGCCCTGTCCGTGCCGAAAGGCGGGATCCTGTTTGAAAATGCGTCTTTCCATTATGGCAAGACTGGCGGGGTCATCGAAAAGCTGACGTTGTCGATAAAGCCGGGTGAAAAAATCGGCCTCATCGGCAGATCCGGAGCTGGCAAGTCCACAATGGTGAATTTGCTGTTGCGGTTTTACGATCTGGAGGCTGGGCGCATCCTGATTGACGGTCAGGACATTGCCGCAGTTCGTCAGGATGATCTTCGGGCGAATATCGGCGTTGTCAGTCAGGATACGTCTCTTCTGCACAGGTCGATTTTCGAAAACGTGTCCTACGGCCGGCCGGATGCAACACGGGATGAGGTCCAGGAAGCTTTGCGAAAGGCTCATGCGGCGAGCTTTGTTCCGGATTTGTCGGATCTGTCGGGCCGCACCGGGTTGGATGCTCATGTTGGCGAACGTGGGGTCAAGTTGTCCGGCGGGCAGCGTCAGCGGATCGCGATTGCGCGGGTTCTTCTGAAGAATGCACCAATCCTGATCCTCGATGAAGCCACGTCTGCGCTTGATTCCGAAGTGGAAAGTGCGATTCAAGACAGCCTGTTTGACCTCATGAAGGGAAAAACAGTTATTGCCATCGCCCACCGCCTGTCGACGATTGCAGCCATGGACAGACTGATCGTAATGGATCAGGGGCGAATCATCGAAGAGGGAACCCACGACAGTCTTTTGCGCTGTGGCGGGTTGTATGCCCAGCTTTGGGCGCATCAATCCGGCGGTTTCCTCGATCCCGCGCAGCCTGCTGCGGAATGACATGATAAAAACAGGCTGTTGTGCAGGTTTTCCTGCATGGCGGCTTGCTTCCCGTGGCAAAAAAGGGGCAGAAAAAGGACGTGGCTGGTTTTTTCTCTGCGACATATGCGTTTTGCCGCAGTCACCGATCTGGACAAGGAGCCGGATCGGTGCAAAAAGACGAGCCGCTTGGACTGGTGCGGAAACTTGCCGCATCTGGTCACCGTTGAGCCCTGCCTTGTTCTGCCTATCCTTCTGCTCTTGCAGAGGGCTTGCAGAAATGATGCGGGTTTTCGGTACAGGTTGAACAGGTTTCGAGAGGACGCGACCTTGGCACATTCGGATACGGCGGAACCTACTCGCCGCGATTTCCTCTATATAGCGACCGGCGCCATGGGCGCTGTGGGCGTAGGCGCACTGGCATGGCCGTTCATCGATCAGATGAACCCCGATGCCTCTGCCCTGGCTCTGGCCTCCATCGAGGTTGACGTTTCTGCCGTGGAAGAGGGGCAGTCGATCACAGTTAAATGGCGCGGTAAGCCGGTATTCATCCGGTATCGCACTCCGGAAGAGGTCGAGGAAGCAACTGCTGTTCCTCTTGCCGAGCTGAGAGATGTGAACGCCCGCAATTCCAACCTTCCAGATAATGCGGAGGCAACCGATGTCAACCGCGCTGCGGAAGGTAAGGAGGCGTGGTTGATCATGGTCGGTATCTGTACCCACCTGGGCTGCGTGCCGCTTGGTACGTCAGGCGACTTCGGCGGCTGGTTCTGCCCTTGTCATGGATCTCACTATGATACCGCTGGCCGTATCCGTAAGGGGCCGGCTCCCGAGAATTTGCTCATTCCGCCGTATGAGTTCGTGTCCGACACGACGATCAAGATCGGCTAACGGCAGGGATTTGAGGAGACAGCCATGGCTGGACATTCTAACTACGTACCGCAGAGCGCGGCGGCAAAATGGCTTGAAAGCCGTCTGCCGGTTATCTCGCTCGTACGCGGATCTTTCGTCGATTTTCCGACCCCGAAGAACCTTAACTATTGGTGGACCTTCGGCGGAATTCTGGCGATCATGCTTGTCGCGCAGATCGTCACCGGCGTTGTGTTGGTGATGCATTACACGCCGAGCACAGGCTCTGCTTTCGACAGCGTCGAGCACATCATGCGCGACGTGAACTTTGGCTGGATGCTGCGTTATCTGCATGCAAACGGCGCATCGATGTTCTTCATCGCGGTCTACATCCACATCTTCCGCGGTATGTACTACGGCTCCTATAAGGCCCCGCGCGAAATCTCGTGGATCCTGGGCGTTGTGATCTTCCTGATCATGATGGGCACGGCCTTCATGGGCTACGTTCTGCCGTGGGGGCAGATGTCCTTCTGGGGCGCAACAGTGATCACGAACCTGTTCTCGGCGATCCCGCTGGTTGGCGAAGCGATCCGCACCTGGCTGTGGGGCGGCTTCGCAGTCGACAATCCGACACTGAACCGTTTCTTCTCACTGCACTATCTGCTGCCGTTCATGATCCTCGGCGTTGTTATCCTGCACGTCTGGGCGTTCCATACGACGGGCAACAACAACCCGACGGGCGTGCAGCCGAAGTCGAAGAAAGACACGCTTCCGTTCCACCCCTACTACACGATCAAGGATCTCTACGCGATTGTCGTGTTCATGATCCTGTTCTCCTGGTTCGCCTTCTATGTACCGAACTACATGGGACACCCGGACAACTACATCAAGGCGAACCCGCTGGTCACACCTTCGCACATCGTTCCTGAATGGTACTTCCTGCCGTTCTACGCGATTTTGCGCGCGATCCCGGACAAGCTGGGTGGGGTGGCTGCGATGTTCGGGGCTATTGCGGTTCTGTTCGTTCTGCCATGGCTCGATACCTCGAAGGTCCGCTCTGGTTCCTACCGTCCGCTGTTCAAGCAGTTTTTCTGGATCTTCGCGATTGACGCTGTTGCTCTGGGCTACCTTGGAGCGATGCCGGCGGAAGGCACTTATGTGATATTGGCCAGGATTTTCACGGCGTATTACTTCGCGCATTTCCTGATCATTCTGCCACTGCTTGGCTTCCTGGAAAAGCCGCTGCCGCTACCAGCTTCGATTTCCGAATCTGTGTTGAAGGGTGGTTCGGGTACTCCAGCTGGTGCGGTTTCCGCGCCGGAAACCAAGTGACCGCGAACAGGATCAGGAGTTTTTTGAAAATGAGCACCATGATCAAAATGGTTCGTGCATTGACTGCGGCAGCAACTCTTGCTGTCGCGTCACCAGCCTTGGCTGCTGGTGATGCTCCGCATATCGCACGTCAGCAATGGTCTTTCTCCGGACCGTTCGGAACGTTCGATCGGGCCCAGGTGCAGCGCGGCTTCAAGATCTACCAGGAAGTCTGTTCTTCCTGTCACGGTCTGCGTCAGGTCGCGTTCCGCACGCTTGCCCAGGATGGTGGACCGAGCTTTACGGAAGAGCAGGCAAAGGCGATCGCGGCCGAATATACGGTTGTCGATGGCCCGAACGACGACGGCGACATGTACGAACGTCCGGCCACCTTGGCGGATAAGTTTCCGTCACCGTTCCCGAACGAGCAGGCAGCCCGTGCGTCCAATGGCGGGGCGTACCCGCCGGACTTCTCTCTTCTTGCGAAGGCACGTGCCGCACACCGGGGTTTCCCGTGGTTCATCTTCGATGCGTTCACCCAGTATCAGGAGCAGGGTCCGGATTACATCTATGCGCTGCTGACCGGATTTGAGGAAGAAGTGCCGGAAGGCGTCGTCATTCCTGAGGGCAAGTATTACAACCATGCTTTCCTCGCTGGCAACGCTATCGGGATGGCACCTCCGCTCAGCGACGAGCTTGTCGAATATACAGACGGCACGCCGATGACGACCGATCAGTATGCCCATGATGTGGCAGCGTTCATGATGTGGGCGGCGGAGCCCCATCTCGAAGCGCGCAAGAAGACTGGCTTCCGGGTGATGATCTTCCTGATCGTTTTTGCCGGACTGCTGTACTTCACCAAGCAGAAGCTGTGGCGCAACGTCGAGCACTAAACTTGGTGACGAGCAATGACATTAAGGCCGCCGGGAAACCGGCGGCCTTTTGTTTTGCCCAGCAGCATTTTAGAAAAGGCACGGTTTAAAATTGACAGGGCCGCGGCAATCAACTCATTCATTTATTCAGAGACGTTACGGGGGCAGACATGGTGAAATCGGTATTGGGAGTTGTCGGCGGGTCTGGTGTTTATGATTTGCCAGGCCTTGAGAATGCTGAGTGGGTTGGTGTCGATAGTCCCTGGGGAGATCCATCCGACAAGGTCCGCATCGGATACATCGACGGGCTTAAGGTTGTTTTTCTGCCGCGCCATGGCAGGGGCCACGTCTATGCCCCGAGCGACATTAATTACCGCGCGAATATTGATGTTCTGAAGCGGTGTGGTGTCACCGACCTGATCTCTGTTTCGGCCTGCGGTTCGCTGAAAGAAGAGCTCGCGCCGGGTACGTTCGTTCTTGTTGATCAATTCATCGACCGCACATTCGCCCGGGAGAAGAGCTTCTTCGGTCAGGGGTGTGTCGCGCATGTCTCCATGGCCTATCCGGTCAGCCCGAAGCTGGTCGATTGTGTCGAAATGGCCGCCCGGGCCGAGGATCTGTCGTACCGGCGCGGTGGTACTTATCTGGCGATGGAAGGGCCTCAGTTCTCCTCGCTGGCCGAGAGCCATCTTTACCGGGCCTGGGGTTGCGACGTGATTGGCATGACCAACATGCCTGAGGCAAAACTCGCCCGGGAAGCCGAGATATGCTACGCGACTGTTGCGATGATCACGGACTATGACAGCTGGCACCCTGACCATGGTGAAGTCGATATCCAGTCCATCATCAAGGTGCTTCACGACAATGCTGATAACGCGCAGCGGCTGGTCGCCCGCATCGCCCGGGATTTGCCGAGAGAGCACGAGCTATGCCCGGTTGGGTCGGACACTGCTTTGGAGTATGCGCTCATGACAGCACCTGAAGCTCGCGATCCAGAGCTTGTCTCCCGCCTCGATGCCATCGCCGGGCGTGTTCTGGGAAGCTGATTTCTGGCGGTTAGTAAGGCCGGCCGGAATGCATCCACATGAAATTACCGCCGCCTAGCATGCCGCCGAAGAACAGCATGATCAGGGCCATGATCAGCCACACTGCGATCATGGCCGGTATGGCGGCGAGCGCAAACTTGATCATAATGACCACGAGGCGGAAAAAGGGAATATCGATGTCCACGAGGACTGTTTTGCTTCGTTGATCCATATCGGTTCTCCCATAAATCCTGTTATAAGCGCGGGTGATGTTAGCACCGATGTTAAGCGTTGCAGACCTAGTGAATATCTGAAAGCGAAATGTGTATGACCGACAAAAGCGTACAGGACGAACTGAAAGATGCGATCCGGAGCATCCCGGACCACCCAAAGGATGGAATTATCTTTCGCGACATCACGACGCTTCTTGGAAATGCGCGTGCTTTCCGCCGGGCGGTCGATGCTCTGGTTCAGCCATGGGCTGGATCCAAGGTCGATCAGATTGCCGGGATCGAAGCCCGCGGGTTTATTCTCGGCGGAGCGGTTGCCCATCAGTTGTCAGCCGGCTTTGTGCCGATCCGGAAAAAAGGCAAGTTGCCTCACGACACCGTCCGGATTGCCTATTCCCTGGAGTATGGCATCGATGAGATGGAGATGCACACAGACGCGATCAGTCCCGGAGATAAAGTCATTATCGTTGACGACCTGATCGCCACCGGTGGGACGGCGGAGGCTGCCTGCAAGCTGCTGCAGTCCATGGGGGCCGATATCGTGGCCGCTTGCTTTATCGTGGACCTGCCGGATCTTGGCGGACGCAAAAAGCTCGAAGCTCTTGATGTTCCTGTTCGGACATTGGTCGACTTTTCGGGACACTGACCCATGAGTGCACCCTCGCTGGACCACCCACCGGTTTTCGACAGCACCTTTCTCGGCGAATTCGAAGCTCTTTTGCACTGGCGCCGGGATGTCAGACGGTTTCGGAGTGATCCTGTCGAGAAGACAATCATTGACCGGCTTCTCTATCTCGCGGATCAAGCGCCTTCCGTGGGCAACAGTCAGCCATGGCGTATTGTGTCTGTCGAAAATGATGCCTGCAGGGCAGCTGTCGCCGATAACTTCCAAAAGGCCAATCAGGCCGCGTTGGAGTGTTACCATGGAGATCAAGCGGAGCTCTATGCGCGGCTAAAGCTTGCAGGGCTGAAGGATGCCCCAGTTCATTTTGCCGTTTTTTGCGAGGATTCTCCGGAGCAGGGCCATGGTCTGGGACGTGCGACAATGCCTGAGACGCTTGCCTATTCGGTTGTGGGTATGATTCAGACACTATGGCTGGCGGCGCGCGCCTATGGAGTTGGGCTTGGCTGGGTTTCTATCCTGAACCCAGACCATATTTCTGAACATCTTGAAACGCCGCCTGATTGGCAGTTTATTGCGTATCTTTGTTTGGGGTATCCGGAGGAGGAGCATATGGATCCCGAACTCGAGCGTCACGGCTGGCAGGAGAAAACCCCTATGCAAGGCCGTTTGTTTCACCGGTGAGGGGTTGCCGCGATTGCGGGTGGCGGGGGATGTTATGGAACTGCTTTATCAAAGCTGCCAGATCAAGTTTGCACTTTTGTAACGCTGTTATGGCTGTCTGGGATCGAAGATCCTTTGGATCGTACCCGTTCCGGCGAACGGATTAGGGAGGAACTGGAATGAGTGTCGAAATCAGGCCGATTGAAGACGAAGACCACGGTGCAGTGCGTACGTTGCTGACGGAGCGCTGGACCGGTCCGGAGATCCTGCTCGATGGCCAAATGGTCGATGCCTCTTGCCTGCCAGGGTATATCGCTATCGCGGGAGATGAAGTGGCAGGTCTTGTTACGATCATCAAGAGGCCTCAGGAATGGGAAATTTTGACGCTCGATTCTCTAAGCCGCTGGGGAGGCACTGGAACACTTCTCCTGGACGCAGTCGTGGCGGATGCCAGAGAGACGGGCATTTCGCGCCTAACTGTTCGGACTTCAAATGACAATCTGGATGCCTTCCGGTTTTATCAGAGGCGCGGGTTCCGGATGGAGCGTGTTGCCCAGGGTGTTATCGACAAGGAGCGGGATCAGAGGCCTGAAATTCCGGTTCGCGGCGACTACGGCATTCCGATCCATGACGAAGTCCTGTTCGCACGAGCTGTCTAAGTTCCGGTGTCAGTTGGTTTAGGTCGTCTTTCCACGAAGACATTGCTCTTGAGGTAGAACACCGGCTCGCCATTCTGGTTGATCCCGTGGTTCTCGCCATGAACAATGCCCCACTCCGGGCGGCTTCGGCTTTCTGTTTTGCCGGTTATGACCCGTTTGTAAGTTATTGTGTCGCCGGCATATACAGGGCGTAGCCATTGCAGGTCTTCAAGACCTGGAGAGGGGCCCGTCCGGCCGATCAGCTCCCCCTTGTCCCGTGCGGCCTTTTCCAGTTCCTGCGTTGTAAGCACCAGAAGCCGCATGAAGACGGATGCGGTATGCCAGCCGGATGCGCATAGTTTGCCAAAGTGACTTTCCGCGGCCCCTTCATCGCTCAGGTGAAACGGCTGAGGGTCGTATTTCTCGGCAAAGCGGATGATTGCTTCTCTGGAGAAAGTGTAGCTGCCGAGCTCCAGAACAGCGCCGGGTTCCATGTCCTCAAAATATCCGGTCACGATTACGCCTCCTTGCGGGCGAAGAGAGCCGGATTGTCATAGCTCATGACCAGAACGCCATTCTGATTTCGTGTTTCCAGACGCATTTTGACCATACCCATGTTGGGCCGGGACTGAAGAGGCTGTGCCGCAAGGACCTCCATACGGGCACTTAACGTGTCACCGGCGTAGACAGGTTTATGCCAGGCAAGTTTGTCGACCCCTGGCGAGCCCTGGCAGGAGCTCCGGCCTAAAACGCGGTCGACCAAGAGGCGCATTGTGATCGAAGCAGTGTGCCAGCCGGATGCGGCAAGCCCGCCCAGCATGGATGCCGCCCCTGCGTCGTCGTCGAGATGAAATGGCTGCGGGTCGAACTCGCTTGCGAATTCGATGATCTCCGCGCGGGAAACCAGATGATCGCCGAGATCGTAGCTCTGGCCCTGTTCGAAATCTTCAAAGAAGTAGCGTGCCGTCATCCCGGGAGCATAAACACGCAGCTGTCCTTTCACCAGAGTTTTCACGCTTTCGAGCGGCCACAAGCCGGGGATGAGGGCTTCCGGTGGACCGGCTTTTTCATCCTTAAAGCGAGCGAATTTTGCAGTGCGGTATCCGTGCCCCTATGATGAACCCGTTCGACCCTTGCTTCCGCCGGAAGCGGGGACACCATTCTTTGTTACGGGAGTTCTTGTTTCATGACAGTTGCCGCGCCGCTCGAAACGGCCGAAGCCATCTCCGATATCGCCTTTGCCTTTATGGGCTCCAAAGCTCTTTTTGCTGCTCTTCATGTTGATCTCTTTTCCTCTCTGTCTGAAAAGACACTCACAGCAGCTGACCTGGCTCAGCAGACAGGATTACATGTCGACAGGGCCACGACGCTTCTGACCGCTTTGACAGCACTCGGGCTGGTTCGGCGCAAAGGAGATGGTTTTGCCAATTCATCCGCGGCCGAGGCCTTTCTGGTCAAGGGACGTAAATACGATTTCGGGGACTATCTGCGGCTCCAGATCGATAAGCAGATGTATCCGTTTTTGACCCAGTTGAACGAGGCTCTCACAGGAACCTTGAAGGAAAACCAGATTTCTTCCTATGCGGAATGGTTTTCCGATCCAGAGCAGGCGCGGCTTTATTCGCGGTCACAGCATGCGGGCTCTCTCGGACCGGGCAGGGGGCTTGCGAAGATAGTCGACATGAGCGACGCGAAAACGCTTTTGGATGTTGGAGGGGGCACCGGAGCATTCTCCATTTCCCTCTGTCAGGTCTATGACCAGCTGACCTCGACAATTCTGGACTTTCCGAATGTAGCCAAGGTCGGGGAGGAATTCATCGCCGAAGCCGGTATGTCCGGCAGGATCAAGTATCAGCCAGGCAATGCCCTCGATGACCAGTGGCCAACCTCGGCCGATATTGTGCTGATGTCTTATCTTTTCTCCAGTGTCCCTGGAGAAAAGCTGGGAGGTCTCGTGCGTAAATCGATGGAGACGCTGACGCCGGGAGGGGATTATTGTTCATGACTTCATGGTCGATGAAGGCCGTGAAGGACCGAAGCTGGCGGCCCTTTGGCAACTTCAGCACACGGCGTTCAATCCTCATGCTCGCTCCATCACTGGTGACTATGTTCGCAGTTTGATGGAGGCCGCCGGCTTTGAGGATATTGAAGTCCGGGTGATGATACCCGGTATGACCATGCTCGTGCATGGCCGAAAGCCTGCCTGAGTTCGGGTTGGGAAAGGCGAGAAAGCCCGTTAGCTTATTGGGCTAACGGGCCTGCAGCAGGCTTCCATAAGCAGGCCGGTGGTCTCCGACTCGAAGTATGCGTCACTTAGTCGAAATAAGTTTCGTTGTCGTCCAGATAAACATTGCTGGCCGCGCGAATGTCGATTGAGATCGGTTTGTCCAGCACTTCGCTTTCATCCTCGCCCAACCAACCGGTCTGCAGCAGTTGATCGCAGGCTCCGGTATCCGCGGTAAACCTCTGCCTTGGCCTCTGCGCCAGGAGCCAGTTCTTCACCAAGCCAGTTTGCGCTCCATCCGCTATCATCGTTGGTATAGAAGCCGACGAGCACATTTCCGGTGCTTGTTAAAGGCCGCCCTGGAAAGGGGTAGGTATGCCGCTCCTAGAGAAACAACGTCCAAATGATCGCGAAAACCAACCTGTGCAGCTCTATTAGGGTTCGGACCCATAAATTTGATGAGAATGGCGCTTCAACTGGTCCAGAAAGGCAAGGCGAGTGTCGAAAAGCGGGCTTTGTGCCCGGTTGAGACACTCAACGCAGCCTGTCAAAGCCAGTTGAGCGTCCTGAAAGGATTTGGCGAATATGCGCAGCGACTGCGTTGCAAGTCTTTGAAAGCCATAGGGCTTCCTGCGGACTTGCGCCTTGTATCTGTGCACATTCGCTCAAACCATTCGCACCAAATTTATGGGTCCGAACCCTAAATCGTAAGCGGTGCCTCAGTTGGTCTGCTTTGTGTAATCGATACGGCCCGGCGTTACCGGCAACGGCTCGCCTTTCACGAAAAAACGATAGGCAGGCGTTTCAGTTTCATTGTTTTCTGAAGCCCCCTCACCGCCAAGCAGCCGATCTTCCGGTGAAGTGGTTCGCCCGGTCAAAACGATGAAATTGGGATCATCCTCGACACCTTCAAACGCCAGGCCTCCATAACCTCCAAGAAGGCGTGAAAGCTGACGTTCCACGAAGAATGCCACTTTCCTGTAGCCGGGCCAGGTGAACCCGATCTTGTCAGAAGTTCGAAGCCGCTGGT
Source organism: Roseibium sp. (assembly GCA_050294735.1). Lineage (GTDB taxonomy): Bacteria > Pseudomonadota > Alphaproteobacteria > Rhizobiales > Stappiaceae > Roseibium. The sequence continues at coordinate 12,237 of JBNKOQ010000005.1, forward strand.
TCTTGCCGTCCACATCAGGACCGTAGGAGGAGTACCCTCCTGCATCGGTGAGAAAAATGTCCCAAATATCAACGTAGTGACCACGCTCTTCCTCCGCCTTGCTTCGGAACGCCGAATTTAGCTGAAGAAAATCGCTGTTGGTCAGATCCGATCCGGTTGGCGCCAGCCCGACCCAAACCACCGGCTTCCGTTCTTGTCTGATTGTGTGGATCAGCTGTCCCGTCTTTTCTCCGTAGGCAGCCCACCACTCACTTGTGGCAAATTCAATCGGCGGCTCACCAGGAAACCGCTGGCCCAGATCCATACGCCCCATCATGACAACGACAGCTTTGACGTCGCCTGCACGAACACGAGCCAATGCGCGGGCTGCCCAATCCGGTGCATCGTCTCCAGCGAAACCGCCTTTGTCCTCAACCAGCATTTCCACGCGAACCATGGGTTTGTCGGCGAGAGTGTATTTGAGCCCCTCGGCAACTCCGCGTGCCATCCGGTCTCCAACAACCAAAACAACACCCGCATCCGGGTCTTTCGGCAGCTCCACCACGCGTGGCGCAGCATTTCGCTTCTGCGATGTACTTGTTGTTTTTCGCTGGTGCCCGATCTTACGTTGTTTCCTCGGCTTGACGCCGAACATCTTCAACAGAGGACTTAGCGGGTTAAAGCTCTTGGAATTCCCGGGTGCCGGGCGAACCAGCGCGCCCCCGCTTTGCGCCATGGCATCAACTGGCGCTTCCACGCAGAAGATCACAGCAGCCGCGATGAGAGCCCCTGCAAGAGACCTCAACCAACGAACCCGCTCCGTTCGGCCTGCGGACCTGGACACCATCTTACTCCAAAAGCTCTACCAAGCCGTGACCCTACCCGCCAAGCTTGATTTGCGCCAGCAAAACAACGGATGCATAGCCATCTGGCACAAGCCCCTGAGCACGCTGATAGGCCCGGATGCCGCGCCGGGTGGCCGGACCGATCAGACCATCTGGCTTCCCGACCTTGTAACCGCGGCGATTGAGCTCAGCCTGTAATTCCGCGGTTTCAGATCGGGATAACGGCGCGTATTCCCGCGCCCAGTCGCTTTCCAAGCCACCTCCGCCTATGATGCGGTCCGCCAAATGGCCGACTGCGAGCGCATAGGCCGTCGCATTGTTGTACCGCTTGATGACATAAAAATTCCGGAGCATCAGAAATGCCGGGCCGGCAGCTCCCGCCGGCATGACGAGAATGGCTTTATCATCCGGACGCGGAAAATCCCGCCCGTTGGCCCTGCGGACACCCTGGCGGCTCCAGTTGTGAAGGGTCAGTGTCGTGTCGTCGTCAGCCAGCTTGTAATTGAATGACCGTGGCAGGATAACTTCATAGCCCCAGGTCTTGCCCGTCTGCCAGCCGTGCTTTTTTAGATAATATGCCGTTGAAGCGAGCGCGTCGGGAACCGAGGTCCAGATATCCCGGCGGCCATCGCCGTCATAGTCCGCAGAATAGGCTTCCCAACTGGACGGCATAAACTGGGTATGCCCCATCGCCCCGGCCCAGGAGCCTTCCATGTCTTCAAAACGCACATGCCCAGCCTGGACAATGGAGAGGGCCTTGATCAATTCCTTGCGCCAGAATCTGGTTCTGCGGGGTGCGGCATACGCCAGCGTTGCAAGCGCCCTTATGACGTTATGCTTCCCCATGAAGCTGCCATAGTTGGTTTCCATGCCCCAGATAGCAAGAACAGCTTCTCTGTCCACGCCATAACGCGCCTCCAGCTGCCGCAATACAGGCGCATATTCCTTGAGCAGTTCACGTCCGCGCTCCACGCGCGTCTCGGAAACCGCACTATCAAGGTAGTCCCAAACCGGCTTCACAAACTCCGATTGCTTTGACATTAAGCGGAGTGTGTCTGGATCGGGGTCCATGCCATCAAACACATGCCGGTATGTCCCCGACGAGATCCCTGCTGAATGAGCAGCCGGCCAAAGATCGGCGACAAACTTGTTGAACCCTGCATCTGCAACGGCGGAGCCAGGCAAAACGAACACGCCGAGTGACACAAGAAGCACCGGTAAGAAAGAGATCCTCCAGCGGGATCTTGTCCTGCCGTTTTTTGCCGGAGCGGCCGCATGTCCAATCGATTTCATGAAGGCCTCCCTATGCCTTAATTGCGGTTCAAGCTGGCGAACTGATCTCAAGCTTTGCACCCGGTGTGGGCAGAAAAATGTCAGTGCCGGAAGCGAATTCCTGCCTCAATAGAGTTCTCGTCATAGTCAGAACCCGAATTGGAGCTGGTGAATTTGGTGTAGTTATATTGGGCAAGCAGAGCCACATTTCGAGTCAGCGCAAAGGTTGCACCAGCGAACCCTCTTAGAGTTCTTTCGTCGATGGAAGCCCCCTGATAGGTCCTGTAGCTGTATCCGACACCTGTTTCGGCCACCAGCCGGTCGCTAAACTCATGTGCGGCACGCAGGTCGCCAGAGTAGATAATCGAACCCGAAGCACCATCGATATCTGTGGTCTCGAAACTTGTTCCAAGTCCAGCTGTCACGGTCGTCAGCCGTGTTGGCGACCAGACCAGAGAGGCATCCGCCACCAATCCTGCAAGATTGTCCAAACGGCTGTCCTCAAGGTCTTCAACTCTCCAGCCCCCTGAAACTTCACCGCTTAGTTTTGAGCCTGCAGTCACAGTGACACCTCCGCGCAACTGATAACCATTGGCATTCCGGTTTTCGCAAAGTGCATCACTGCATGTTTTGTCGTAGCGCCGAAACAGGACCGATCCCTCGACAAATGGCGACATGGCCGCACCGGTGTTTCCATCAAGTCTCAGGTTGGCTGAATAGAGAGTATTGTCACGGGCACTCGAGGTACTTCCGCCATTATCCGCAGTGTAGACATTCCGGTCGAGTGCGCCGCGAAGCGTCACCTCGACCAGCCCGGCATCCCGCGTTACGCCGAGGGCCGTGGAAATTTGATGAATATCGTCGCTGCTGCCTGCGCTTTCCGCACTGGACGCATCTTCGCGCGAATAGGTATAGGCAGCCGTTCCATTGACGGTTGTCCGGCTATTCAGATCAAGTCTGAGACCTGCAGATGCTGTCAAACTCGGATCATTGTCGTCATTGGTGCCTGGATATCCGACGTAACTCCCGCGCAGGGCCAAATCGAGCTGGTGTCGTGACCAGTCGGACGTAGCGGTTATATTGGGAGAAAACCGATAGAGCTGATTTGATGATCCACCTGATGTCTGAGCTGCATTGCTCGTCCAGCCGCCGGTAACAGTAAGTTCCGGCAGGATCGTAAACGTCCCAAGACGAATTCCATCTGCTTGGTCAAAGGTCGAATCGCCGCCGAACACGCCATCCACTGGTGCAGCACCGTTGCCCGATTGAAGACGGCGCACCGCCGCGAGACGGTCTGAGAACGGGCTGACCGGAACCACCCGGCCTGCACTGCCTAATCCAGTCGAACCGTCCTCTGCAACGGCACTGTTCGCCGGAAGCCTCAAGGCAAAAACGTCAGAATTCACCACACCTCCGGAGACCCCGCTCGTACTGTCCTGCCCGGCAGCCTGATCACTTGAGACGTCCTCGCTGGTTGGCGAAACACCTCCACGCAGCTCAGACGTCACCTCCTGCGCTACGGCGTTTGGGCCGAAGAACATTAAAACACAGATAAAAAATAGGCGGCATCGTTGCATGAAGAACCGATTGAACAGGGCTTTGACTTTAAGGCTGACAGTGCCCAAACATGGTTAATTGTTTGTTGCTTTTGGCGAAATGAAACGCCCGTTCAGAATGTGGACGCGCATTTGATTTGAGGTGCGCACATCAACTTGCGCCATGGCATTTGCTGGCGTAGACACGAAGCTGCCGGGGGAAACAAAGCAGGACACCTTATGTCGGATCTTCACGAACACGCTGAAGTTATTTCCCAAACGGAATCTCACCGCTTCCTGACATCTGCGGAACGCACACTAGAAACCGAGATCGCCGGTCTCAGTGCTTTGCGTGCTGCTTTGCAAAACGGCCTGTCGGGGCCATTCATGAAAGCCGCAGAGCTGATCTCGAAGATAAAAGGTCGTGTGGTTATTACCGGCATCGGCAAAAGCGGCCACATCGGCGTCAAGCTGGCAGCCACTCTCGCATCTACAGGAACACCAGCGTTCTTTGTCCATGCTGCTGAGGCGAGCCATGGCGACCTTGGCATGATCACCAGGGACGACGCTGTCGTTGCCTTGTCGTGGTCCGGTGAAACTCAGGAATTGGCGAGCATCGTTGGGTACACCCGGCGCTTTAAGGTGCCGCTGATCGCGATCACCTCCCGTGAGAACAGCACTCTGGCCAAGGCGGCAGACATCATCCTCAAGATGCCCATAGTGACAGAAGCATGCCCGCATGGTCTCGCGCCGACAACGTCCGCCCTCGTTCAGATGGCCGCCGGCGATGCTCTGGCCATCGCCCTTCTTGAAAACCGCGGCTTCACAGCTCAGGATTTCAGGGTGTTCCACCCCGGTGGACGGCTCGGAGCAAGCTTGAAAACCGCCAGAGATATTATGCATCGCGGCGACGCCGTCCCGCTTGCGCAAATCGGCTTGCCGATGAGGGACGCAATTATCCTGATGTCTCAGAAAGGCTTCGGCGTTCTCGGCGTAACCGATGATCTCCACCGGCTGATCGGAATCATCACGGATGGGGATCTGCGGCGCCATATCAGCACCGATTTCCTTGACAAGCCTGTTGAGGACATCATGACTAAAGGCCCTAAGACCATCCAACCATCGATGCTTTCGGCCGCAGTCCTCGAAATGATCAATTCATCGGAAATCACCTCCGTTTTTGTCGTGGAAGACACCAGGGCGGTCGGCATTGTTCATCTGCACGACCTGCTTCGTATCGGAGCCGCCTAAAACCACTCGAAACGCAGAAGTGACCGGAATTTACCAGAAAACCTTCATTTCGTGATTTCCGGTTAGGAATTGATTAGCCTTGCTGCATCTAGAATGAACATCAAATTGTAATGGGTTTTCCACCCTCAGTATTTGGTGTGCGTAATGGATCTGGCGACACTTATCGGGATTGTCGGTGCTTTCGGCATCGTCGTAACCGCTATTTTCCTAGGGGGCAGTTTTGGCCAGTTTATCGATGTCCCCTCAATACTGATTGTCGTCGGCGGGGGGCTTCTGGCGACATTGATCCGGTTCCAGCTGTCAGACGTCGGTGCCGCGTTCGGCACCGGCTTCAAGGTTGCCCTTGCCGGCAAGAGCGCCAGCCCCCGGGATCTGATCTCCGAAATCACCAACCTTGGCGAAATTGTCCGCAAGTCCGGACCTCTGGGCTTGGAGAACGTCGATGTATCGGACCCAATTCTCGCAAAAGGGGTTCAGTATATTGCTGATGGCTATGAGCTGGAATTCATTAAGGAATCCATGGAACGCGAACGCGACCTCCAGCTTACACGCCTGATGGAAGGCAAGCGGATCTTCAAAGGACTAGGTGATTCTGCGCCAGCCTTCGGCATGATCGGAACGCTCGTTGGCCTCGTGCAGATGTTGGCCAATATGGATGACCCAGCAGCAATCGGTCCGTCAATGGCGGTGGCGCTCTTGACGACCCTCTATGGTGCGTTGATCTCGAACATTCTTTGCCTTCCCCTCTGCGACAAACTGGATGCCAAACTCGATGTCGATGAGTTGAATCAGACACTCATCATCGATGGTGTTCTTCAAATCAGGGAATCCAAAAGCCCGGCCCTGATCAAGGAAATGCTCGTGGCCTATCTGCCGGAGAAAATTCGCGCGGATCTTGTCGAGGCAGCCTAGCGGCTCCTCGAACTGAAGGAACGGAAGAGTCATGGCTAAAAAGAAACAGGAAGGCGGTGGCGGCGCTCCGGATTGGCTGGTCACCTTTGCTGATCTGATGTCGTTGCTCGTCTGCTTCTTCGTTCTGATTATCTCCTTCTCCATTCAGGACAAGGAAAAGCTTCAAGTTGTCGCGGGCTCAATGCGGGAAGCCTTTGGCGTAAAGGATACAGCCCGGAAAAACGGCATCATCGAAGTCGAAGGCATTCCCATTCGCGAGTACATGAAAGAGGTCTCGCAAATGCCTCAGGAAGTGGATTCCGACTTTGCGGAGGAAAGCCACGACCAAAGGACCAAGCAGGGGCCCGAAGCCAACACACATGACACACTTGAGGCTGATATTGAGAAACCGCGTCAGTTCGCAACAGCAGCAGCCTCATTGCGCCAAGCCTGGCAGGAAATGCCCGAAATAACGGAAATTTCCAGCAACATCATACTGGAAGAGACCGAAGACGGGCTCAACATCATGCTCATCGACCAGGATGGCCGGTCCATGTTCCGGGAAGGCTCAAAATACCCGTATGAAACCACCCGGCGGTTGCTGGCTAAGATGGCTCCGGTTTTGTCCCGAATGCCCAATCGTATTGAAATCACCGGTCACACAACGAGCGGGCAACAATCGCCCGATCCGTCTTACACCGGTTGGGATCTGTCGACAGAACGGGCAAACATCGCACGGCAGATTCTGAACGAATATGGTGTCCCGGACGATCAATTCTCGGCAGTGATCGGCAAGGCGGATTCCGAACCCCTGTTTCCCAACGATCCGTATCTGGCGGCCAACCGGCGGGTCGGGATCCTGCTAAAAGCCGAAGCACCGCCCATCCCGCCAGGCCACAAACTCTGAAGGCAGGGCAGCGCCAAAGCTGTTCCCTAGGCTTCTTGCTCAGCCTGCTCCACCGTCAACCGCGCACCATCCAGCCCGGTAATACGGACACGTGTCCCGGCAGGAAGATCTGGCCCGGTAATCCGCCAGACTGTGTCGTCGATTGAGAGTTTCCCCGCGCCTTGCGACAGCGGCTCGATTAAAACAAACACCCGGCCAACGTAACGGCTACCGCGCCTGTTGAGACCGGGATCTCCAGTCTCCGAAGCGAGCCGGGACATCAACCGGCGTCCAACAATCAAACTGACAAACGACAAGATCAGGAAGATCACCAGGGAGACCTGCCAGCTCATCTGGACGAAAAGAGCCAGCGTCCCAACCAGAATTGCCGACACACCGAACCAGAGAAAAATGGTCCCTGGCGCGAGGATCTCGAGTCCTAACAGGATCAGCCCGAGAACCCACCAGTTCCACGGACCGAGTTCTGAAACCAGACGTTCAACAATGCTCACGCGTTGTCTCCATCTTCATTCCCAAGATCCGGCACACGCTTGGACTTCGAACCAGTTTTATCACCACCGCCGAAAGCCTCCTTCGCGATCTCACCAATACCGGACAAAGCGCCGAGCAGAGATGTCGACTCCATAGGCAGGATCAGTGTCTTCTGATTACGCGATGTTGCGAGATCGCGGAAAGCCTCGACATACTTGGTGGCCACGAAGTAGTTGATCGCCTGCACATCGCCGTTCGATATGGCCTCACTGACCATCAGCGTTGCCTTGGCTTCCGCTTCGGCCTCACGTTCCCGCGCCTCCGCATCCCGGAAAGCCGATTCTTTACGGCCTTCGGCCTGCAGAATCAGCGCCTCTTTTTCACCCTCAGCCTTCAGAATTTCCGACTGGCGCTTACCTTCAGCTTCCAGAATGGAGGCGCGTTTTTCACGCTCGGATTTCATCTGCCTGCCCATCGCCTCCACAAGATCCCTCGGCGGATTGATGTCCTTGATTTCGATACGGGTAATCTTGATACCCCAAGGCTCTGCGGCTGCATCGACCACATTCAAAAGCCGGGCATTGATCTCGTCCCGGTTGGACAGCAGCTCGTCCAGCTCCATCGACCCCATAACCGACCGGATGTTGGTCATCGTAAGGTTGAGGATGGCATTCTGAAGACCGAGGACTTCATAGGCAGCCCGGGCCGCATCAAGCACCTGATAGAATGTGACGCCATCAGCCGTGACAGACGCATTGTCCCTCGTGATGACTTCCTGGGAGGGCACGTCCAGAACCTGTTCCATCATATTCAGCTTGTGGCCGACCCGGTCAATGAACGGAATGATGAAATTCAGGCCAGGCGTAAGAGTCTTCCGGTACTTCCCAAACCGTTCGATCGTATAGTTGTAGCCTTGAGGGATCGTCTTGACCCCCGCAAAAATAACGAGGATTACCAGAACGAGAACGATCAGCAGAACGATATCGAAGCCCAAAAATTCCTGCGGCATGAAGCACTCCAAAGCCAAATCCGGTTGATTTGTGCGGAGTATGCTTCCCTTTGGGAAAAGAGGCCAGTGCCAGCACGCCTGTGGCAAGAAAAAAGGGGCGCATAAAGCGCGCCCCTCAACTTGAAACTGTTTGTGAACTTACAGCCAGCCGCCAAGTTCCTGGCGGACAATGTGCTCAATCACATCCATCCCGAGTTCACTGTCATTGAGGCAAGGAATATGGCTGAAGTTCTCGCCGCCATTTTCTTCGAAAATCTCGGCAGCTTCTCCGGCAATCTCTTCCAGTGTTTCGAGACAATCCGCAACAAAGCCAGGGTTCATCACGGCGATATTTTTGACACCTTCTTTGGCCAGCTTTTCGACGGTCTTGTCTGTATAGGGCTGCAACCACTCCTCCGGACCAAACCGGGACTGGAATGTCAGCTGAAGTTTCTTGTCGTCCCACCCAAGCGCAGCCCGCATAAGCCGCGCGGTCTTGTGGCAATGGCAATGATAGGGATCGCCACGACGGAAATAGGACTGTGGTATTCCGTGGAAGGAGGTCAGCACCATTTCCGGTTCAAAATCGAGGGTTGCAAGATGCTGCTCCACTGACTTGGCAAGCGCGCCGACATAGACCGGATCGTCATGATAAGGCGGCACGGTCCGGATGGCCGGCTGCCAGCGCATGTCTAGGAGGGTCTTGCAAACCTCGTCATTCACAGTGGCCGTCGTCGATGCAGAATACTGCGGATAGAGCGGAAAGACCAAAATACGGTCACAGCCATCAGCTTTCAGAGCCTCCAGGCGTGAGCGGATCGACGGATTTCCATAACGCATGGCCCAGTCGATTTTCAAACGGCCCCCCTGATCACCAATCCGATCAGCAAGCTGGTCAGATTGACTACGGGTTATGGTCCGCAGGGGGGACTCGTCCCGCTCCTTGTTCCAGATCGACTCATAGAGCTTTCCGGACTTCCCCGGCCGGGTCATCAACACAATACCGTAAAGGATCGGGTACCAAAGTGCTCTTGGCCATTCGATAACGCGCTTGTCCGACAAGAACTCGCGCAAATATCGGCGCATCGGCCAGTAGCTCGTTCCGTCCGGCGTCCCGAGATTGACCAGGAGCACGCCAATCTTGCCGGATTTTACCGGGGGGTGATCTTCCGGCAAATGAGGCGCGCGCATTTCAAGTGCCTGATCGGAAACTGCGGACGGAGAAGGTTGAATGGTCATAAGGGTCCCGGTGACTGGCGGTTTTTGTCGCGAAAGTAGATAGGTCATATGACCAGTTTCGCCAATGTGGCAAAATTCCTTACGCTTTAGCTCAGCTTTTAGATCATAATTTTTCTAAGTTAAAGCCACACCCGTTTTGACCGGTCTCCCTTCCTGCCTCCTCTTAGCCCATCGCAGTCCTCTGTCTGTTACCCATATTCCCGTTCATCGCTGATAACCTTGCCGTCGTTCGGCAAGCTACCCGGCGTGACCAGAGAAACAGCACCCTTTAATTTGGTAACATCGCGGAGGGTCTGGGCAATCCGCTCGGCAACATTCCCATCATCGTCAGCGGTTGTCTCAACGGTTAGCAGCATGGCATCGCTTTCACCGTCCCGCCCCACCGAAAGACGCGCTTTCTGGACCTCCTCATGGCGGTCGACAATTTCAGCCACTTGAGCCGGATCGACAAACATGCCCTTGATTTTCGTTCGCTGATCGGCACGTCCCATCCAGCCGGCAATCCGCATGTTGGTCCTGCCGCACGGAGACGGTCCGGCCAAAACCGAGGACAAATCACCTGTGCCAAAGCGGATAAGCGGGTAGATCCGGTTAAATCCCGTCACCGTCAACTCGCCCACTTCTCCGTCGGCAAGCGGATCACCCGTTCCCGGACGGACGATCTCAACGATATAATCCTCATTGACGATCATCCCCTCGCGGGCATCGCTTTCATAGGCAATCACCCCAAGGTCCGCGGTCGCATAGCACTGAAGGATCGAGATCCCCCGCGCCTCGTATTCCGCCCGCAAGGACGGAAACAAAGCTCCACCGGAAACCAGAGCCCGCTTTATGGAGGATGCGTCACGGCCCTGTTCGTTGGCCCGGTCCAGAAGGACCTTCAGATAATCTGGTGTCCCGATAAATCCTGTCGGGCGCAGAGTTTCAATGGCCTCCACCTGCAAATCCGTGTTGCCGACCCCGGCAGGAAAAACAGTGCACCCTAGTGCCCTGGCTCCATGATCCAGAATAAAGCCGCCAGGTGTCAGATGATAGGAGAAGGCATTGAATACGACATCCCCTTTCCGGAAACCCGCGGCATAGAGAGCCCGTGCTCCGTTCCACGGATCATCGCCTGCCGCTTGCGGTTCCCAGATCGGCCCGGGGGACATGAACACCCGCTCGACACCTTCCAGACCTCCAGCCAGAAACCCACCAAAAGGCGGCAGTTCTTTCTGCTTTTGCATCAGGTCGGCCTTGCGCAAAACCGGAAGCCTGGCCAGAGCCGAACGGTCAGTGACAGACGCCAGCTCATATCCTGTCAGATGTTCCGCCCATCCGGCAGCAGCACTGGCAGCATAGGCCAGAAACTCCGGTAATTTAGCAAAAAGCTCCGCTTCGCGCTGATCAGGTGTGACCTGCTCGCGCGCATCAAACATCTTGTCGCTCATGATCGGTCTCCGCTCCGTGCCCGAGGTCTGTCCTTAGGCTAGCCAGCGCTTCCTTCTTTTGTAATGTTTGACGTTCTTGAAAGACCTGCGTCCTTCGCCGCCAACGCCGAGGTAAAATTCCTTCACGTCTTCATTTTCCCTGAGAGCCTTGGCATCACCGTCCAGAACGATGCGGCCAGACTCCAGAATGTACCCGTAAGTCGCGTAACGAAGAGCCACATTGGTATTCTGTTCTGCCAACAGAAAAGACACGCCTTCTTTGTCATTGAGCTGCTTCACGATCTCGAAGATCTCCTCAACCAGCTGCGGCGCCAGGCCCATGGAAGGCTCATCGAGAAGGATCATTTTCGGCCGGCTCATCAGGGCCCGGCCAATCGCACACATTTGCTGTTCGCCACCCGATGTATAGCCGGCCTGGCTCTGGCGCCGCTCTCTCAGGCGTGGAAAATAATTGTAGACCATTTCCAGATCCGAACGGATCGCGGCGGCTCCGTCCTTGCGGGTATAAGCACCCGTCAGAAGGTTCTCCTCAATGGACAGGTGGCCAAAGCAATGGCGTCCTTCCATCACCTGAATACAGCCCCGCCGCACCAGGTCGTTCGGGGACAAGGACTGGACTTCTTCACCCTCGAAAATAATTTTGCCTTTGGTCACTTCGCCGCGTTCGGCACTCAGAAGATTGGACACGGCTTTTAGGGTTGTCGTTTTACCCGCTCCATTCGCTCCGAGAAGGGCAACAATTCCTCCCTTCGGGATCGTCAGGGAGACGCCTTTCAGAACCAGAATGACGTGATCGTAAATCACCTCAATATTATTCACCGAAAGGATGGTCTCACCCTGCGCAGAGGCCTGTGCCATCCCGGTTGGTTTTGTCATCTCTAGGGTCGACATTCTCAAATCACTCCGGAAAGATCCCCGCCGCGAAATGCGGCGGGAAAGTTGGCCCAACAGGGGCGCGTGCTACCCAATTAGTTCGGGCAGGCTTCCGTCCGTGCAGGCCACGGAGCATTCTTTTCAGCATATTCCTTGGCCGCAGCTTCCAGCAGCGGGCGAACCAGATCAGTCATCGGCTCGATCCAGTCGCTGGCAACCGCCCACTTTTCGCCATCCCACTGCTGGATGAACACGGGATGACTTCCCCCATGGTCGTCGCAGGTGACTTTCATCGGATGGCTAAACCCGGTCAGGCCCAGCTCTTCCAAGCGCTCCTCCGACAGGTCCAGCGTTTCGAGGCCATTGCGCATATCCTCGCCGGTAATCACCTTCTTGCCGCTCAGCTTCTGTGCAGCGCGAATACCTTCGGCGATAATAACCGAGTTCAGAACGCCACGGTTATAAAGCGTGCTGCCAACCGATGCGGCATCGGTCTGCGACTTGCCCGCATCGATCACGAGCTTTTTGATGTCCTGAATCGCCGGATACTCGCTGCCAACGCCCGAGAAGTTCATGGCCTTATAGCCTTTGGCGTCTGCACCACCGGCTGCAGCATCATCGTCCCCGGCAGACCACCAGACACCGATGAACTTCTCCATCGGATAGCGGATCTTGACGGCTTCCTTGATCGCGGTTGGGTTCATCGCGCCCCAGCCCCACATGATCATGTAGTCGGGACGGTCGCGGCGCACATTCAGCCACTGCGACGACTGGTTCTGCATTTCCTTGCCAGGAACCGCATATTTGACAAGCTCAAAGCCGTATTTCTCGGCCATCTGCTCAAGCAGCGGAATAGGCTCCCGGCCATATCCGGCATCCAGGAAGATGTAACCGATCTTCTTGCCCTTGAGCTTATCAAGGCCACCTTCCTCCTGACCGATATACTTGATGGCAACGGACGCTCCGTCCCAATAGGTGTCGGGCACATTAAAGATCCAGGGGAAGGTGTTGCCGACGGCTGCAGCGGAAAGGCCATATCCCATCGACAGCACGGGGATCTTGTCGACCGACGCTTTCGGGATCAATTGAAGGGTAATACCCGTGGAGTAAGGATTGTAGACCAAGGCGTTTTTGCCTTTGGTCGCTTCGTAGCACTCAATGCCCTTTTGCGCATTGTAGCCCGTTTCGCATTCCTCAATCTCGATCTTGACGCCACCAATGCCGCCGTCGCGCTCGTTCAGCATCTGCAGGTAATCGTGCATGCCGTTGGCAATCGGAATCCCCGATCCCGCATAGGGACCGGTCCGGTAGGTCAGGAGCGGCACATAATTGGCATCCTCAGCGGCAGCTGACGCCACATAACCGGACGCACCAACGGCAAGCGCGACAGCTGTGCCCAACGTAAATTGTCTGAATTTCTTCATTCATTCCTCCCTTGCAGCCGCGTTCTCACTTCGCGGCCGCCGAACCCGTTGCGCCATTCCTCCCCGGACAGGTTCGAAGCCCGGATGGCGTTGCCAGAGCGATGCCGTTTAATATGGGAACGGCCACACCCTCAGCTTTTGCTTCCCGATTTGCCACAGGCGTGCAAAGCCATGCGGCTCGACGATCAGGAAGAAGATAATAAGGCCCCCGACGATCATGAACGTCAGGTGTTCAACAGTCTCGGCACCGATTTCGACACCAATGGCTC